>JALYSE010000215.1 GCA_030854955.1 Fibrobacterota bacterium
GGCGACGGAAGGTCCCATGGCGATGAAACGCACGGCTTTTCCTTGGCGGACGATATGGGCCCGGCCGCTTTCGAATCGTCCTTCCAGGCCCGGAACCACATAGGCTTCATCCTTGCCCAACCGGAAATAGGCCGGGCCCGGCGTATCATGGATCGACAATAATGCCGATCGGCATTGCCCGGAATCGGCGGGGGTGACCACCTGGAGACCCGGCAACATCCGCATGGCACCGACGTCTTCTAGGGCATAGTGCGTCGGCCCCGCATGATCATATTCGAACCCGCCGCCCACGCCGATGATGCGCACCGGTAACCGCTGAAGTACCGGTCCGTTGCGGATGAACTCATAGGGCCGCAGGGCCGCGAAGGTGGCGATGGAATAGACATACGGGATGAAGCCGCCTTCGGCCAGGCCGGTGGCCAAACCAACCATATTTTGCTCGGAGACTCCGACATTGAAAAAACGATCCGGGAACCGCTCAGCGAAGGGTTCCACCACGGTATAACCGAGATCCGCGGTCATGAACAGGACACGCGGATCCCTTTCAGCCAATTCCACCAAGGTCCGGATCAGGGCCTTTCTCATGCCGCCTTCTCCACTTCCGTCATGGCCGCGACATAATCGGTTTCGGAGAGCGGCCAGTAATGCCATTTGACCTGGCTTTCCATAAAGCTCACGCCCTTGCCGGAGACGGTCCTGGCCAAAAGCACCTGCGGCCGGCCGCAACCCAGGGACATGGCGTCCAGGTTGGTATGCAGGGTCTCCAAATCGTGACCATCAGCTTCCCGCACCGCCCACCCGAAGGCTTCCCAGCGCGGGACTTGGGGCGAGAGGTCAAGGATGTCCCGGGTTTGGCCCATGGCCTGTTGGCCGTTCAAATCGAGGATCACGTCCAGGTTGTCGAGCTTCCGATGGGCCGCGAACATGATGGCCTCCCATGTCGAGCCTTCATTAAGCTCCGCATCGCTCATGAGAACACGCACCCGACCGGGATGGCCCTTAAGCCGCATGGCCAGGGCCGCTCCGGCCCCCATGCTCAGGCCTTGTCCCAGGGATCCAGAAGAAAAATCCACGCCCGCGAGCTCCCTTTCCGGATGAACCCCCAAGTGGCTCCCGTTTCCGCAATAGGTGTCTAGGGTTGCCTTTTCCAGTCGACCTTGGAGGTGGAGGGCAGCGTACAAGGCTAGGGCCGCATGGCCCTTGGACAGCACGAACCGGTCGCGCCCGCCGGAAGGCCCGCCATCATTATCTTGAACGGCAGGGTAACGCGAGAACAAGGCGGCCATGATATCGGCTACGGACAGGGCTGAACCGATATGGCCCACATGGGCGCGATTGGCTTGTTCCAGGATCACGCGCCGAATGGCTTTGGGTGTGACCAGGGGATAGGCTGAGTTTGTTGCCATAGGATGACTGCAATCCCGGCTAAAAGGGATTCCTGATTATACCCCCTAGCCGACGGAACGGTCCAGGGCTTTTCAGCCGCCCCGACCAGAAAAAACTTCGAAAGGCTCAGAATATGCCGGAAATGGTACAATGTTGACGCAATCGAAAAGTATAAATGGGAAGGAAAGCCAGGAATGGGATCGGAGGAGTGTTTTGACAAGCCGAAAAACAGACATGATGGCTGATCGGTTATTTCCGTGAAACTCAAGCCAGAGAATTGGCCGGCTGCGGCTCTTTTTCCACCCTTCTTTGCCTTCCTATATTTTCTCCTTCGTTATCATTCCGGCTTATACTTTTTTGGTGGCGCTATAATTCTGGTCGGTTTCGTATTGGTCAATATTTTTTGGGACAAAGTCGAGGCGGGCCACTATGGAATGATAGCCTTGGGACTGGCGGCGGTGGGGCTGCCCGCTTTAGGTGCCTGGCAATTTATCCAAATGCAGGATCTGGGTGATATGGATCAAACAGCCTATTCCTGCGCATTTTGGAATATCCGACATGGGTGGCTCCACTACTCAATCAGAGGCTATAACATGTTCGGGATCCATTCCCAGTACACTTCCGTGCTATGGATCCCATGGCATTATCTGACAGGAGAACTGGGACTTAAAATCGGCAAATACTTGTGCTTATTGATCGCAACCGCCTTACTTTTGAGGATCCATTGGGGAAGCCGTAAAGTTTCCTCCTGGATCGTCCTGGCGGTACTAATCAGCCCGCCCATTGCTTCCCAATTTTTTTTCGGATTCCATCCGGAATTCCTTGCCGCTCCAGTGCTAGTGCTACTTTTCACTGCCTACCGCGATTACCGCCTAGGTCCTTTTCTCCTGTATGTTGGCTTTCTGGCCTATACCAAGGAAGTGTTCACCCTGGTCGTGGGTGGCGTACTAATTTTGGCTTTTGTGGAAAGACGATCGTGGAAATGGACGATCCTACCGGGATGCCTGTGTTGCATTCAGATGGCCGTTTATTGGTATGTAATTGTTCCCCATTTTGCTCCATCAGGAAACCACCTATCCTATTTTATGCCCGCCACCGGAAACCAAATCCTCGCCATGTGGTGGCGCCCCCAGAATATCTTCTATGTCCTTCACGTTACCCTACCCTTTCTTCCGCTTATGCTGACGTTGCCCAAGCGATATCTGGTGTTACCTGTGCCACTCATGGCTTTTTATGCCGCGTTTCCAGATCCTCTTTTCGTGGTGCTATGGCCAAATTACGCTTTTCCATTGGCATTTCTCTGTACTGCCGGCTTGGTGCTGGCGGGAAAATTACAAATAGGCAATACCGGAAAATCGGAAATACCTGGACAAGTATCGCCGGTTTCCCAATGTTTGGATGGAAGAATCCTGCTGGCCTGCGCGGTAACATCCCTGCTTTGTTACCCCCTTTGGCGGGAGGCTTTTTCCATTCCGACTGGAAACATGGCCCGCAACCTCGAGGTAAACCGAATTAGATCGATAATACCTTCGGATGCCTCCGTATTAGTACACGGACCCTTCTCCACCCGGTTCGCCGGACGTAAGGAGATTTCATTTTGGGTCTATAGGGATAAGCCTCTCAATTCCTTTGATTTCATAGTTATAGACACCGTGCTTCCCTATTGGGTGAATCAACCGGAAAAGTTGGCCCAAGACATCAAGAGCCTTTCCAATGACTCCGCCTGGTCCAGAGAATCCGGACAGCATGGCCTCTTCCTTTTCCGTCGCAACCCGGTGCCACTGATCGAGGCAAAGGCAAGAAACCAGTAATCCAAGAGATATCCAAGATGAGCACCTCTGGAGGGCCGACTAGGTTGGAGTTTTGACGCACACGACGGAATACCCGCAGAAGCTCGAATTTGAGGTTTTCAGTTTTTAGGACCATGGCGGAAATAAGCATCGAATGTTACAATGACCATGTTCGGAACCAGGAAAATTAAGGAGGAAAACCGGGATGGGTTCTGACAAAAAATTGGAGTTGGACCTGAATTTCCAGACTCAGGCGCGCACCTTGCCCGGACCCATCCTGGTTTTGGGAGCCGGAGGCTTCGTCGGATTCAATCTTTTCAAGACTCTTAGCTCCTTGAGATCCGATGTCTTCGCCGTGGTCCATCGTCTCAATTCCGGCTGGCGCCTTGGACAGGCGGCCGTCCCAGCTTCGCAACTCCTTATCTGCGACCTCAATTACGAAAACTCGGTCCGGCATATGGTGGATAGCTGTCGGCCGCGTACCATATTCAATCTGGCTGCGTATGGAGCGTATGTTCATCAGCAGGATGCTGAACTCATCTACCGCACCAACTTCCTTTCCACCATCCACCTCCTGGAAGCGCTGAAGATGCGGGGCCTCGATAGTTATGTACACGCAGGATCATCTTCCGAATACGGCCTCAATGCCGCCGGGCCCTCGGAAGAAGATGCTCCCATTCCCAATAGCCACTATGCGGTCTCAAAACTAGGTAATGCCGGCCTGTTAAAATACTATGGCCGGATCCTGGAACTGCCCGTGGTCAACCTAAGATTGTATTCGGTCTACGGTCCCTGGGAAGAGCCGGATCGACTTATCCCGGTCCTGCTCGAAAAAATCCGCGCGGGAGCCCTGCCGTCCTTGGTCGGGTCGGGAATTTCCCGCGATTTCGTCCATGTCACCGACGTGGTTCGCGCCTTCATCGCTTGCGCCGGCAAAATGCGGCCGGAGCTTAAGGGCGAATCGATCAATATCGCCACCGGACATCGCACCACCATGATGGAATTGGCCAACCTGGCGCGTGGGATTTTCCAGGTACAAGCCGAACCCATTTTCGGTTCCATGGCCAACCGGCGTTGGGACGTGGAAAATTGGTACGGCAATCCTTCCAAGGCGGCCAAGCTCCTGGATTGGCAGGCCAAGGTCAGCCTAGAGCAGGGCCTGCGTTCCACCATGGATTGGCAGTCCGGCATTGATTACGCCGGCATCAAGGCCCGCTACGTAAGCCATGGAGAGGGCAAGGCGACCGAGATCACCGCCGTCATCGCCTGTTATAAAGACGCCCAGGCCATTCCGGAAATGCATGCCCGCTTGGTCGCCGTCTTCAATAAGCTGGGAGTCACCTACGAGATCGTCTTCGTCAACGATTGCTCCCCGGATGAAAGCCGACAAGTCCTGCGAGAGCTGTCCATCCGGGACGGCAATGTCCTCGTAGTCGAGCATTCACGCAATTTCGGTTCCCAATCCGCCTTCGTGAGCGGCATGGGAGTTGCCTCCGGCAAGGCCATGGTGCTACTCGATGGTGATTTGCAGGATCCCCCGGAAATCATCGGACAGTTCTACGTCAAATGGAAAGAAGGGTTCGATGTGGTGTATGGCCGGCGCATCAAGCGCGAGGCGCCCTTCCTCCTCAATCTTGCCTACAAGGTTTTCTATCGCCTCTTCCGCAAACTGTCCTATATCGTGGTCCCCACCGATGCGGGGGATTTTTCCCTGATGGATCGGAAGGTGGTGGAGGAGATTCTGAGTCTACCGGAAAAGGATCAATTCCTGCGCGGCTTGCGGGCCTGGGTCGGATTCCGCCAAACCGGAGTCGCCTACCTGAGGCCGCAAAGGAAATACGGTACGAGCACGAACAGCATCCTGAAGAACATCCAATGGGCCAAGAAGGGAATCTTCTCCTTCACCTATATGCCTTTGGAAATCATGGGCTATGTAGGCTTATCCCTTTTCCTGCTTTCGATCCTGGGCGTCTTCTTTCAGATCTGGGGACGCATCCTCTATCCAGAAACCCCCCAGGGCGTCAGCACCATCATAGTACTCATCCTGTTCCTGGGCGGGACCGAATTGCTGGGTCTGGCCGTGCTGGGGGAATATATCGCCAAGATCTTCGAGGAATCCAAATCCCGGCCGCACTTCATTCGTAATGCCTTAACCCATGCGGGCATCGAATACAAGGGACGGCAGGAAATGCGGGAATTCATGACCAACCGAAAGAACGGGACCCATGGCTGACTCGGGCGGAGCGGACGGCATGCCGACCCAAAAGCGAAACGTCTCCGAATTCAACGCGGACGTCAAGGAAAACCTCGGCTACCGCTACACGACCAATGCGCGGTACTCTTCCATCGTCGCGAACCGGAGGATGACGGAAGCCACGGTGGCCGCTATCCCCGCGGACGCTAGGTCGATCATCGATATCGGCTGCGGCGATGGCACTTATGCCCATGATTTGAAAATCCGTTTCCCCAACGTCGCCTTCACGGGTTTCGATCCTGCCGTCGAGGCCATTGGCATCGCCAAGCGGAAATTTCCCGAAGTCGAATATGTCATGGGCGATTTGCTCAACCCGGAGACGTTTCCGAAACGGAAATTCGACGTCGCGATCATGCGCGGGGTGATCCACCATTTGCCCGACGCGGAGGCGGGGATCACCAATGCCATCAGGTTGAGCGACAGGGTCATTTTAATAGAACCGAATGGGAACAATCCGATCCTGAAATGGCTGGAAAGGAATTCGCATTACCATCTGGAGCACGAAGAACAATCCTACTCCAGCAGACAACTCCTGGAATGGTGCGAACGGACCGGCTATGTCGTGACCAAAATCGATTTCATCGGCTTCGTGCCGTTTTTCTTTCCGACTATCCCGGCAATAATCATCCATTTTTTCCAACCTTGGCTGGAGAAGATTTCCCCCCTGAAGAAATACTTCGGAGCGCAGATTGTCATCGTATTCGAAAAGGTCAAATAGCGGCCGCAAGCTGGGTACGGAAGAATTCCTGCAGACGTTTGAGATATTTCACTTCCTGGACCTGTCCGGCTTGCACGACCTGAAGCACCGCATCCCCCTGATCAGGTAGATCCGAATCCGACGGCAGCGCCGGATGCACCATGATCTCGAATTCCAGCTCCGGATGCGCGAGCACTTTCACAAGACCTACGCGATTCGCCTCCAAAGTAAACTGCGTGCTGTTGAGCTTCGAAACGAATTAAACTACTCCGTAAAGCAGATTAGTGAAATTTTCGGGCCATCGAGTGGATGATTTTAGCTGATTTCGTCATATGCAGGTTACCCTAGGAAATTAGTTGCTCTCGTCATGCGAACCTCACCTAGTAATCCTATCCTCGCGTAAGCTTTCCTTGCTGAATGGCCAACGTCATCAAACGCCATCTTTTTGGCGGGGCATTCCTTTTCAAATCAGGGAGGCTCAAATTTCCGGGGGCATACATGTTAGGATTTTCAATCGAAGGTATTCTTCGTCTCTAAGGCCGTATGCCCGGCGCTGCAGAACACGGATTTTGTTGTTGAATCCCTCAACAAATCCGAGTGGAACCTTGTTCTCCGGTTTGCAGTAGGATACGATGCCATCCCAGTGCTTTTCGATTAACCTTGCGAACATCTCGAAGGATGGCAACCGCTGCCATTTCAGCGAATCCTTCCAGTTGTCGAAAAATTTTAGCGCCCGAACATCTCGCGGAACTGGCCCGGAAAAACATCCGCGAAGTCCAGCCCGGGAGATCCGATGCAGGAAAGCGATTTCCGACCGGCGATTGGGGCGCGGTCCAGGAATCTCCGAAACGGGTCAATCCCTTTTTTTAAGAAGGATCAGAGCGGAATCTTCCCAAACGATTCCATAAGTGGAATCCTTCATCAGGTCCGACCAGCACTTCCGGATGTGCTCCTTTTCCTCGGGCAGGAAAGAGGCCGCGCCGAATTCTTTATGCAGTAAGGCGTATTCACTGGGCCCGGGCTGGACTGCGACACCAGGTCCGGCCAGCGAGTTGAATTCGCCTCTCCAGGTGCAAGGCTGTTTGGCGGTAAAACCGCCATATGCCAGCCAATTGTAGCGTCTGACTTTGTACAAATGGCCCTCTATGGCCGGGCCTAAACCCACATTGGCATCGGTCGGCAGTGCGGCAATGGCCGCTCGGTAGGACTTCTCCAACACATGATGTCGGTAAAAAGGCAGGTCCTGGGTTAGAGTCATATTCATCAGGAACATGCAGGCCAGGAAAGAAAAAAGCCATTTTTCCCTGCTTGGTTTGAAACCGACATCGTTCCGGATATTCTCCAGGACGCCCGCGACCAGAGCGAAGAATATCCAGAAGGATGGCTCCAGGAAATAATGGCTGCGCGTATTCGTGAATCCCACCCCCAACAAGAGGTAAAAGCCCGCGCAGGGAACGGCCAGCAGGTAATAAGGCCTACTCAGCACAGTGGCCGCGCCCGCCCATAGCAGTACTCTGGAGATATAAAGGACGGCTTCCGTCGAGCCAACGCGCGCCAAGGCGGCCCGCCAACCGCCGAAGAAGGAGTCGTAATAATACGTGGAATCTTTAAGCATCATCGGAAAAAACCAAGTTCGGAGGAACAATCCGTACCCTAGCGCCAAGGCGATTGGGACCAGTATCCATTTCGCCGGACGTCGTTGGATCAGGGCGAAGGCGCCCAAGGATATCGCCGAAACCACCAGAACCTCTTTTACCAAAAGCAGGAAGCATAAGGAAATGAGAAATTTTCTCCACTTGCCGTCATAATAGGCGGTGGCAGTCAAAACCAGGAACGGCATGGCCAAGGC
>JALYSE010000216.1 GCA_030854955.1 Fibrobacterota bacterium
AGTAGACGCCCGCCGCGATGAAATCGCCAAGGGAGCCATGGCCCGGCTGGGACCGGATTTCGCTGGCTTGGGTTTCGTCATCACCGACTTCCGCATCGAAGGTACTGATTTCGATGAGGGAACCAAGCAACGCATCGGAGAGATTTCGGACAAGCTGGCAGACCGGCATGCCGCCGAAAAATTGGGGATCGGCTACGGGGAATTGCAGAGGCTGATGGCCATGCGTGACGCCGCCCGCAACGAAGGCGGGGCTGCGGGCGTGCTTGTGGGAGCCGGCGCCGGCGCCGGACTGGGAAGGATGCTGCCGGTGGAAGGGGCGTCACCCGACGCCTCCGAAGGATCTCTATCCCGCTTGCGCAAACTCAAGGGAATGTTCGAGGAAAATCTGATTTCCGAGGCGGAATACGATGCGAAGAAGCGCGAGATCCTGAAGGACCTTTGAAGACCGCGCCGAAGTTTCGGATTCATGGAATTCCCCGACCGGGCCACCGGCCATGATCCGATGCCGGAATTGTTCCGCTCACCTGGATGGCTACAACAGCCGTTGCGGATATTGCGGCTCCGTCAACGATCTGGACCGCGATCTGCTGATCCGCGGCCAAGGGCCTTCCCGGAAGTCCAAGTTCGATTGCCCTGTCTGCGCCGAACCCATGGAGCACTTGGCCCTTGGTCAGGACGGGGAAGAAGCGGTCACGGCGGATCGATGCGGCAAATGCTTCGGCCTCCTTTTCCCCTTTTACAAGCTCGAGACCGTCCTGAATGATATCGCGAAATTCGGATTCCTGATCGATGCGAAGCGCCTGGAGGATTTGACCCGCAATACTCCATTGGAAGCCGCGATCGCGTACCGGAAATGCCCGGTATGCGGCAAATTCATGAACCGGATCAATTTCGGCCAGCGAAGCGGCGTGATCACGGATCAATGCCATGGGCACGGGGTTTGGCTCGACGCGGGGGAGTTGAGACGGCTGGTGGAATGGAAGAACTCCGGTGGGATGCTGCATGCGGAGGAGATGCGCAAGCAGTTGGAACGTGAGCAGGAAAAGCGGCGGCAGCGGGAAAAGGAGAAACTCGCGCGGCTCAAGCGCCAAGCGCCTCCCGACTCCGAGTCGGATTATTAGGCCGTGGTCGCCGCGCATGACTTTCGCTAATTCCTAAAGACCTGCGGCTCGATAGGGTAGGGTTCTGGTGTCGGGATTTATGCCATTGTTGGGTCTGATTTTACACTCATCCATCCTCGGTAACTCCAAATCACATTTAAACACCAGAAATCCAGGGCACGCTATTTGCTTTGATATGTGGAAACCACTTTCGGAGGGCACATCATCATGATCAAGGCATCTTTGTTTCTCGGTACCGTTTTGCTCGCCAGCGCGGTCATGGCGGTTCCCGTGACCCTCATCAACGGAACGACCCAGGGCAATTACAATAACTCCCTGGGAACGGTTCTCGACCTGACCAACCCCTACTTGGGGACGCATCTGTTTCCCGGAGCGAATGTTTCCACCGGAGATCCTTCCCTGAACATCCCCGCCGGTTCCGCCCCGGATCTTTCGGCCGCCTCCGCCCAGTTGGGCAACTGGCTGACCAATCCCGGTGCCCTCACGGGTTCCTGGTCCGGCCCGACCGCGATCCCTTCCGGTTGGGCGGTCAATACCGAAACGGCAATCGTCTATACCCTCAACTCCGCCACCGGCTACGACGCCGTGACCGCAAGCTTCGGTGTTGATAACGGGGTTTTCCTTTGGGTGGATGGGGTCTTCCAAGGCGGTTATCTCCGTCCGGGCGGAGCCTCCCTGGGCGAACACGTTTTCAATCTGGGATCCCTTTCCGCCGGAACCCATTATCTCCAGGTTCTCGCCGAGGATCATGGCGGTGGCACGGGCTATGCGATTAAGGTAACGGGCGAAGTCGGCGCCGTTCCCGAGCCGACCACCGTCGCCCTGATGGGTCTCGGCCTGCTCGGTGTCTTCGCGGCCGGCCGTCGCCGCAAAGCTTAATCGGCGTTGCCTGGACATTTGGTCTATTTATAGTTTTGTAAAAATAATGCCCGAATCGTTATTGATTTCGGACGGAGGTTCCATGACGAAGACTACCATAACAACCCTGACTCTATCACTCGCAGTCGCCCAAGGTGTTTTTGCGATTCCATTTTCCTCGGCGCACGGCGCGCTGAAAAATGGCCTTATCCGCGCTGAGGCCGCAAATGCCGATCACCATACCTTCCTTTGGGCGGAATGCACCGGACTCGCCTCCTTGCGCGGCCCCGCAACCTGCGATGTCATTGATTTTTCCTTCAAAAGCGCTCGCAAGGCCTCCGAATCCTGGGCTCCCAATGGGACGCCTTCAAACGGAGGGGCCTCGGGCCACGGGTTTGGCCTAGGTGGCGGGGTAGAGGACCAGGTAGAGAAGCAGAGTGACGGGGTAGAGAAAATCAAGGGGGTCGCATCGATCCCCGCGATCGAGCATATCGAAACAATTCCCGAACCGAGATCCCTGGCCCTGCTGGGACTCGGCCTGCTGGGCATCTTCGCCGTGAGCCGCCGCAAGCGCAAGGCCTGAACACTCAACTTCCGCCAAATCCGCAATTCGCATTTTGAATCGGCTGGGATGAAAGTCCCGGCCGGTTTTTTTTCGCACCTTTTTTCGCTCAAGCCCTGCGCTTGGTTCAGGGCCCGATGGCGTCGTCGACTGGACTTGTATCAACTGCACGAACTGATCTTCCGCGCGAGCTTCCTGTTCATTCCCCTGCGGGCGGTTCCACCACCTCAGAAATTCCCTCCAGGAATTCCGGCTTCAGGTAACGTACCCGTTCCCCCAGTTCCCCGACCTCCGATTCCAGGCGTGTCCAATCCAGGAGGCGCACCGATTCGCCCAAGGGCTTTTTCAGGAGCCGATAGACCGGACGGCTTATTTCCGTGAGCATTCCCGCCTTGAAGGCAGGTTGGGAGACGACGTAAAGGGCGGCTTTCGATTTGGGATGGAGGGCCAAAAGGTCCGCCACTCTGCGGACGCCTTCCCAGGCGCCTACGCCCGTTTCCACGGCGAAGACGGCCACCACTTCATTGCCCTTTAGCCAAACCACATCTAGGGCTTCCAGGGTTTTTCGGATCGCCTCGTCGGGGAAGGCCGCCGTGGCCTCCTGGGCCGATCCTTCCTCTGGAAAAACGTCTTCTTTGGGTTCGAGAAGGGTCATTCCCAAGTTGCGCCCCAGGGCCTGGAGAAGGACCCTAGCCTCGTCCCGGTCGAAGCCGGGGGCGTTCCGGATGGATTCCGTCACGGATTCGCCTGCGGCGGGTACGGATACCAGGCCGAGCTTAGAGGAGAGAATCAGGTTTTGCGGGAAGGGGTTCTGGACGCGAGCGATCATGGGAGGGTCCTTTCTGGAATTCGGTGACCTCCCTAAATTATAGTGCCCAGATGTGTAGTATGCAAGGGGTCTTTTAGGAGGCAGACGAATAGGATGCCAAAGGCATCCTTGGTAGAAGCCATGACCCTTTTCAGGGCCATGGCTTCCAGGGGAACTCAAGCAGGCATGCGATCGTCCTTTTCCCGGATCCAATGCCGGCCTTTCCCCAAGGCCGCGATGAAACGCTTGGGCAACCCTTCCGGCTTGCCGGTCCCGCCGACCACCACACCCCGCTCGTCCAGGGATCCGCCCTCGGCATGGCCCCCCAGTTTTTCCACGGTGCCGAGGAAACTGGCCCGCAGTAAATCGATGCCGGCACCGCCCGCGCCCACGGTCTTGCAATGTTTGTAGGCCTCGTGGAGGAAATGCAAGGCATCGGGCTCCGCCGCCAGGGCCTTGACGCTTTTCTCTCCTCCCGGCACGTATACGGCATCGAAGAGGACCGAAGCCGCCGTCAGCAGGCTGAAATCGATCGGAGTCTCGCCACCCTTCGCATCCTTCAGCGTCCCCAGATGAGGGGATACGATTTTGGCTTGCGCTCCCGCCTTCTGCAAAGCGGCCTTCATGGCATGGATATCCGCCGGATCCACGCCATCCGCCGCCAGGAAGGCGACTTTGCGGGTGCGGATATCCCCCTTGGGAGTATTGGCCATGCTCAAGGCCGGCGAATTTCCCACGGGCTTCTTTACAGGCTTGGGTTGATGCTCGGGGATACCGCCATCCGCCGGAATGCTCCGGTTCACAGGTCCGTCGGGCATTTTGGGCACGACCATGCCCAGCCCCTGCGCCACCTGATCCGCCAAACCCTTGTCCACCTGGGATAACAGGAACAACATGCGTGAACGGATCGCCGGCAGCTCCACCTTGCCAAGTTCAAAGCGCAGCGCTTTTACGATATGCGCCTGCTCCGGCCCGGATTGGCTGGCGAAGAAAAGCGCCGCCTGGCTGAAATGATCGAAAAAGCTTTCGCTGCGGGCACGCACCTTATGCGCATCGATCCTTTCGGTATGGCTGACGAACCCGCCTTCGGCGGCCTTGGCCTGGTAAGGACAACCGCCGCCCATGGTATTAGGCTCGTAGCTCACCTTTCCGGTATTGATGGCCTGGCGCATATGCCCATCACGCTGGTTGTTGTGCACCGGCGCAATGGGGCGGTTGATCGGGATCTCATGAAAATTCGGCCCGCCCAGGCGTTTCAATTGCGTATCGGTATAAGAGAACAAGCGGCCCTGCAACAGGGGATCATTGGTGAAATCGATTCCAGGTACGATATGGCCGGGATGGAACGCCACTTGCTCCGTTTCTGCGAAGAAGTTGTCGGGGTTGCGGTCCAGAGTCATTTTGCCGATGCGTTTAACCGGCACAAGCTCCTCCGGGATCAGTTTGGTGGGATCGAGCAAATCGAAATCGAATTTATGTTCATCCTTCTCCGGAACGATCTGGACGCCCAATTCCCATTCGGGGAAGTCGCCGTTCTCGATGGCGTCCCAAAGATCGCGGCGATGGAAATCCGGATCCTTGCCGGAAATCTTCTGGGCCTCGTCCCAGACCACGGAGTGCAGTCCCAGAAGCGGTTTCCAATGAAACTTCACGAAAAAGGCTTCGTGTTTTGTATTGATGAAACGGAAAGTATGGACCCCGAATCCTTCCATCATCCTAAAGCTGCGCGGAATGGCCCGATCGGACATGACCCACATGATCATATGCATGCTTTCAGGCATGAGGGAGATGAAATCCCAGAAAGTATCGTGGGCCGAGGCCGCCTGCGGGATTTCCCGGTGGGGCTCGGGCTTGACGGCATGGACGAGGTCCGGGAACTTAATGGCGTCTTGGATGAAGAAGACGGGCATATTGTTGCCGACAAGATCGTAGATGCCTTCTTCGGTATAGAATTTCACCGCAAAACCGCGGACATCCCTGGCCAAATCCGACGACCCGCGGGAACCTGCCACGGTGGAAAAGCGAACAAATACGGGCGTTTTGCGGGCGGGGTCGCACAGGAATCCGGCCTTGGTATACCGGGACATTTCCTCGTATACCTGGAAATGACCATGCGCGGCAGCGCCTCGGGCATGCACGATGCGTTCGGGGATGCGCTCATGATCGAAGTGAGTGATTTTTTCCCTGAGGATGAAATCCTCCAGGAGAGTACCGCCCCGCTCTCCGGCCTTGAGCGAATTCTGATTGTCGTTGATGCGCAAGCCCTGGTTAGTGGTCAGGAACTCGCCGTCACCGGATTCACGATTCGGCGCGAGCTCCTCGATTTTTTCCCGGTTCGCGGATGAAGGTTTTAGATTCTTTGCTTTGGGCGTTTTTGCCATGATTATCCTTTTCCAATTTTGACTTTAATCCAGCCACTACTCGATGGCGCTGGCGGCTTCCCGATTTCAGCAAAACCACGGAGTTGGCGTGAGTCGGTAGTCATCGGCGAGTCCAATGACACTCGCAGCGAATCCAACCTTTGGAATAAAATTTTCGCGCAGGCCGCCTGTCAATTAAAAAATGACTCTACAGCGCGGCGTTGGGTGCGCTTTGTTGGAAGAAGAACCGTAAGTTGACTTCAGTTAACGAAGGTAGGAAAGGCTATAAGCCTTTCAATTCGGCGGTGGCCGGGATGAAGTCCAGGGTTTCCCGGACCGCCTTGGCCAGGGCCTCGGGGGCGAAGGGCTTTGGGATGAAACGGGCCATGCGTCCGGATTCTTTTTTATCGTCGAAGATGGAGGCCTCGGTGTAGCCGGACATTAAGAGAACACCCGATCCGGGCCGAATGGCGAGGAACCGATCCGCGAGTTCGCGTCCGTTCATTCCGGGCATGACCATATCCGTGAGGAGGAGATGGATCTTCGTGCCCTTATGCTGTTCCTCGACGAGCAAGGCGGTTTGACCGTTGTTCGCCTCAAGGACGGAGTATCCTCGCAACTCCAGGATCTTCCGAGTGAATTTACGGACCGACTGCTCGTCCTCCACCAGCAGCACGGTTTCGATTCCCCGGTAGGGAAGACTCAGATCTTCGGTCTTTTTCGGCGTCTGTGATTCCCCGGAATAATTCCTGGGAAGGTAGATCTTGAAATCCGACCCCGCCCCGGGGACGCTATCCACGCTGATACAGCCTTCACTTTGGGAAACGATGCCTTGGACCACGGACAGGCCGAGGCCCGTGCCCTTGCCCAGGCCCTTGGTGGTGTAGAATGGGTCGAAGATGTGGTTCAACTGATCCGGGGTCATGCCCACGCCGTTATCGGCCACGGAGAGCAGCACATGCTCGCCATCGGGAATGTAGGGGCGATCGTCCGGACAGCCCCCGTTGAATTCCACGTTACGGGTCTTGAGGATAATCTCTCCGCCATGAGGCAAGGCATCGCGAGCGTTCACAACCAGGTTGATCAATACTTGTTCCATTTGTCCCGGGTCCGCCTTGACCAGGCCCAGGGATTCGTCCAGGGAAAGCGTGATGCTGATGTGCGAACCGATGAGCCTGGACAACATGTTGTGTATATTGGTGACGATGCCGTTTAGATTGATGATCTGGGGCATTAGCAGCTGCTTCCGACTGTAGGCCAGCAGCTGCCGCGTCAGCGCGGCGGCCCGTTCGCCCGCCCGGCTGATTTCGCCCAGGTTATCATGCATGGACCCCTCTTCTGGGGCTTCGGCTAGGCACAGGGCGCTGTACCCGTTGATGGCGGTGAGAAGGTTGTTGAAGTCGTGGGCGACGCCTCCCGCCAGCTTGCCGATGGCCTCCATGCGCTGGGACTGGCGCAGTTTTTCCTCGGAAAGTTGCAATGCTTCTTCGGCGATTATGCGCTCGGTGATGTCCCGCGCCACCACCAACATGAATTCATCGCCTTCGAAGACAACGCCGGTGATGGAACATTCTACCGGGAAGCGCTTGTCCTCCTTGGTTTGATGCTCGCTAATCAAAAGCGGGATTTCCCCCGCATGGACCCGCTGGAACAGGGCACGAAAGCTATCGGGGGTGCAGGCGGGTTCGATGCGGTGCAAGGTGTGGATCAGCAGATCCGATTCTAGATAATTGAGCCTGAGACAGGCGCTGCGATTGACATAGGTGAAGTTCGCGTCCTTGTCCACCAGGTAGAAAGGAAAGGGGCTCTGGTCGGAAAAATATTTGAGTAGGCGCACATCGCGTTCCGCGCGTCGGACGGAGGTGATGTCCTTGATGGCCAGGAGGATCAGGTTTTTGCGTAGGTCCTCCTGCGGGAACCTGCGCGCATTGAGCGACAGGATCGAGGGACCCTGCGAAAGGTTGGTATTTATCTCGAAGTTCTCGAATCCAGGCCCGCCCAGGTCCGGGGATTTGAGCAGCGCGAGCAATCCGGGAATCCGCCACAGGCCGCCTGCCACGTCCTCGAGCAGGTTTCCTTCCACGTCCTGCGGTTTCGCCCCGAACAACCGGTAATAGGACAGGTTGGCCGATTGGATGCGTAAATTCTCCCCCAGGATGACCAGGGGATCGCGAACCGTGTCCACGATGGACCGCGCGTAGTCTCCGCTCTCTTGAAGCCTTTGCTGCACGCCTTTGATTTCGTTGATGTCCAGCAG
>JALYSE010000386.1 GCA_030854955.1 Fibrobacterota bacterium
ATTGATCCGGAGTATTTTCCCTTCATAGCGGTTCAGGTCCTGGGCCCTAAGCGCCAAAGTGTCGGTATAGTTGAAACTCGCGCCGTCGCCGATGCTGACCAGGAGCTTGCCGTCCTTGCCGAAGCGTAGAGTTCCGACGCTATGGGAATGGCTGTCGGATCCGATGCAATCCGATCCGGCCGGAAGTTCCAGGCAGGGCGCCTTGTCGGAACTCCCCAAGATCACTGTTTCGGAATTGGGCACGGCGACATGCCGATTGGCCGGATCGGCGATCACCCGCGTCAGGCGCGAGGTCATGGGCCTGCTGTCGTTCGGATCCCCTTTCCCCGCATAAGTATACAGGAGGTAAACATACCCATTCGCGGCGAAATCGGGATCCAGCGCCAATCCCAAAAGCCCGCGGTCGTTGAGACTGTTGACCCGCGGACGCAAATCGATGAAAGGATCGGGAAGCAGCTTGCCGTCCTTCACGACGCGCACTACCCCGTTGTCCTGCCAGACGTACATGGCTCCGTTGGGGCCCCAGGTAAGGCCCACCGGCTGGTGGGGAGGGAGGGTGGCGACCGTTTCCAGGACGAATCCGGAGTCCGAAAAAGCCGGAGCCTGGGCCCAGGGGCGATGGATCACGGATAATACGAGGATCAGGGAAGCGAGAAGGAACCGGAACATTTTCTTTCTCCGACTGCTGCGCGAAAACACCGTCAGTCCAACTTAGACAAAAACAAATTTTATAGGCGGGGAGAAGAAAAAAACGGAGAAAAGTGGGATCTGAAGCAAGTGTTGAGCCTAAAAAAGCCTCATTTCCGACTGATTCGATCCCGAATCACCTATTTATTCGGTTCCGGAGAGAGTGGGTGTAGGCGGCACCTTTCCGCTGTTAGGCTATGCGCTTGAAGAAATCCCCAAGGGTCTTGTGCTTGAAATCCCTGTACTCCCCGGCATCGAAAAAAACCCCATGACCCTCGGGGCAATTCTCGTAATGGATATGCGGTTGTCGGGCATCGGCCACGCGATCCATGGTTATGCCGCAGACCGGGCACGGAACGTATACGGCGGTATTGAATTCCCTGCCGAGCTCGACCGGTCCGACGTCGATGGTCTCGGAACCCTTCACGTTCTTCAGAAGCTGATGTTCGGCTTCCTTGAACCAGATTCCAAGGCATTGCAAACACCGTTCCACCCTGACTTCATGGAAGGTGCCGAATTCCATATCCGATTTGCACTTGGGACAATACATCCAATGCTCCCCTGTCGAACATCCGGACCGTGGAGCCGGTCGTCGGTCTTTCCGGATAAGTGTAACAAATATCGTGAAAGCGAGGCCCAAAGGAGCCCGGTGGCTTCCGATTTCTGGGAGGGTTGCGAGCCCTCGATCAGTTTGGAGCCATCATCCGCGACAGCCTGGTAAAAAGCTCACAGGATGCGTCTATCTCTTCCTTGCGGATGGATACGCTTTCCACGTTCACGCCGATGGGGATCTTCTTTTCCTCCGCGAAGAGGCTGATGTCCGCGAAGACTTGTTGAGCCAAGTCGATCGATCTCGCGAGGATGGAGGGAGAATGGCGAAGCTCGTTCTCGAGCCAGCGAGGGAAGGAAATGCCGAGCCATTTCATGAACTCCATGGTCTTGAGCGAGCCGCAGGGGCTGAAGCTCAGGATGAAGGGCGAAGGTTCCAGGCCCTCCTGTGCGAAGCGCAAGGCATAGTCGGAAAGCAGAGACTTGGTGGCTTCCGCATTATAGATGGTCTGGGAAATGAAGAAGCCGCAACCCGCAGCATGCTTGACGAGCAGGCGCCCGTCCTCGTCGCCCTTGCGGGCATGCCGCTCCGCGATGGCCACGCCGCCGAAGCAGGCGGGGGAGGCATTTTGCCGAAGGAGTTCATAAGCTTCAGGAAGCGCCAGACTTCCGGCGGATCCACCGGCTGTGCCTGGATGGGATCCGGGCGGACCGGCTTGAGTGGCAGCTTGGGCGGATTGGCTCGAAGGCGCTCCCACCAGGACGCAGGCATTTTGGTCCGTGGAAAAGGCACCTAGCCATGAGAGAAACTCGGCTCGGTCCAAGTTGGCGACGCATTTGTAGATCACCTTGGGAATGGGCAAGGCGGCCAGGTAACCCCGGGCATAATCCATGGGCTCCAAGGTAGGCAGAAAGGGGAAAGGCCTTTCAACGCCCGTGCGTCCGGCCTCGTCCTGAAGGTCGTACAGGACAAGGCCGTCCGGCGCGAGGCTCGAAATCCGCTGAATCTGCTTTTCCGCGATGTCGCGGATCCTCGCAGGGTCCTGGCCCCGCTTGGGAGGCGTAAGCCCGTAAAGGCGCAGGCCATTGCTTCGTTTCCGAATCAGGTCCAGTAGCATCGGGGAGTCTTGCCCATTTTCGTTTTAATATTGTCCAGACAGGCTTGAAAGGTCATTC
>JALYSE010000217.1 GCA_030854955.1 Fibrobacterota bacterium
GTCATCTACGTGGTCACCAAGCAGCCGGTCAATTACGACTTCACCATCTTTACCAATCTGGGCCAGGTAGTGACCCGTGGCTCCGGCAGGGTCGAGGAGGCCGATTTGAGTTTGTTGGACAAGAAGGATAACGCGAGCGGCGATCCCAACCAGAACGAATACGTGCAGAGGATCATTTGGACGGGCCAGACCGAGAAGGGGCAGCCGGTCGGGTCGGGGGCCTACGTCCTCAAAGCCGTTTTCCGATACGGGAGCAACTTCAAGACCGGTGCCAAGCCGTCGTCTTCGACCAAAATCACCAAGTTCGGGTTCCTGCGCACGTGCTGCGAATCTCAAAATCGCAAATGGTACTATTGACCAGGGCGATCGGACGCCTCACCGTCCGGTGCCTCACCGTCCGGTTCAAGGCCCTGGCCTCCCTGACGGCCGTTGCGGCTTCAGCGATACTCGCCTTGACCGCCGTCTCCTGTGAAAGCGGATCGACCGGGCTCGCCCCCGATGGGCAGTTGACCTGCCCGGAACTCAGCTCCAAATATTTCAGGGATTCCACCGGGGACGGTCATTACCGGGTCGTCTCGCCCAATGGCGGCGAATCGTTCAAGGTCGGGGACTCCCTCAAGGTAAGGGTGACCAGCGGTGGCAACGATTCCGAAGCCGTAGTCTATCTCGCCATCACGAGGAACGGAACGCTTACCACGGTGATCCTTCCCGGCAGTCCCTCCGGCAATATCGATCCGCGCAACCGCTGTACCTTGGCCTTCCTGGTTCCGGATTCCGTCCGCGGCACCAGCGGGAAAAAGGTTCCCCTAGTTTCCGATTCCGTGCGCATCCGGATCGCGAAATACAATTTCGAGACGATCTCGGATTATTCCGACGGTTATTTCCGGGTGACCCCGTAGCCTTACGGGTAGGGCCTGTCCGGCCTTCGTACGGCGAGGGGTAAATACGGAGATGGAGGGAGTCGAACCCCCGGACCGCTTTCACGGACTTCTGATTTCGAATCAGACGCAATAGACCACTCTGCCACATCTCCATCCATAATCTTAAAAAAATTTCAGGGTATTTCAGCCCTCCGGTGGGTGGTATTTTAGGTCGAATTCCTTGTTTCCAGGGGGAGGCGGGCGTATTTTCACCCTATCAAAGGGAGAATAATGACCAATAAAAAGGCGGCCGACATCCGGTCCAAGACCAAAGACGGCAGTTATGCGACCATCGAGTCCTATCGCAAAAAACGGAAAGCGCACCCCCCGCGCAAGGCGCTGCGGTTCCGACAGCCGCAGGAGAGGGTGGTGCAACGGTATACCCGCACCGTTCGTGAAGGGTATTCACGGCTACTCGGGGCCACTGTTCATGAAGACGGAATCAATTTCGCCGTTTATTCCCGCACTGCCCGGGAAATTTTTCTGATCCTTTTCGACTTAGCCGATGGGCCGCCCACGGACGTCATCCGGCTTCCGGGCCGCTCGGGAAACGTGCATCATGGCTTCATTGAAGGACTTCCGGAAGCACAGCTATACGCATTCCGCGCCCGCGGGGAGTTCAACCCGGCCAAGGGCCTGAGGTTCAACGAGAATAAATTGCTTATCGACCCTTATGCGAGGTCGTTTTCAGGCCGATTCCGGTTTGACGGGAACATTCTGCTCCCCTATGATCCCCTGGCCCCGGAAAAGGACTATGTCCTGGACGAACGCGACAGCATCGATGCGGTGCCCAAATGCATCGCATATTCGAAACCATTCGATTGGGAAGGGGATGTCCCGCTCCACATCCCCATGGCCGAAACCATCCTTTATGAAGTCCATGTAAAAGGCTTCACGGCCCATGAATCGTCCGGTGTCAAGCATCCCGGAACCTACCTGGGATTCATCGAAAAAATCCCCTATCTGATGGAACTCGGGATCACGGCAGTGGAACTTCTGCCGGTGTACGCCAAGTTCCCGGCGGAAAAAGAAGGGGAGAACGGGATCGGCAATTATTGGGGATACAACACTTTCGGTTTTTTCGCGCCTGAAGCCACTTACGCGGCTGGAAAGGAACCGGGCGCGGAGGTCGCGGAGTTCAAGGCCCTGGTGAAGGCGCTGCACAAGGCGGGTATCGAAGTGATCCTGGACGTGGTGTACAACCATACCTGCGAGGGCAACGAATTGGGCCCTCAGGTCAGCTTCAAGGGATTGGATAACTCCAATTACTACCACCTGACCGGGTCCGGCACCGAGCCATGGCGCTACTACCACAATTTCAGCGGCACGGGCAATACTATGGATTTCGGGAGTCCGGCTGTAGTGCATATGGCCATGGACAGCCTTCGTTACTGGGTTGAAGAATTCCACGTGGACGGTTTCCGGTTCGATTTGGCCACGGTCAACGGTCGCGGATTCTGGTCCGGGTTCGAGGCCAGGGCGCCCTTCTTCCAGACCTTGGCCCAGGATCCCATCCTCTCCCATGTCAAGATGATCGCTGAGCCGTGGGATTGCGAGGGGTACGAACAAGGAAACTTTCCTGTAGGGTGGGCGGAATGGAATTCGAAATTCCGGGACAATATCCGGAAATTCGTGAAAGGGGATGCCGGCCAGGTGAACGAGCTGGGTTGGCGTCTTACCGGATCCGCCGACCTGTTCGGGGACGATGGACGCGGCCCGGATGCAAGCATCAATTTCGTCACCTGTCATGACGGATTTACCCTGAACGATATGGTCAGCTACAACGACAAGCATAACGAAGCCAATGGCGAGGACAATCGCGATGGTTACAACGACAACCAGTCGTGGAATTGCGGCGCGGAAGGGGAGACCGGGGACGAAGCGGTCTTGAGCCTGCGCCGGCGGCAGGCCCGGAATGTCGTGTGTATGTTGCTGTTCGCCCAGGGAACTCCCATGATCAGCCATGGCGACGAAATTCTTCGCACCCAACACGGAAACAACAACGCATATTGCCAGGACAATCCCCTTGCATGGATGGACTGGGGACTTCTCGAGCGTAACCGGGGCATGTTCAAATTCTTCACCGAGGCCATCAATCTCCGCAAGCGCATTCCTCTCCTCATGGGGAAAAAGTTCCTAATGGGAAAGGACGGCCCGGCCGGGATTCCGGACATCATGTGGTACGGCGCGGATGGCCGAGAAGTGGACTGGAACAATACCGATTCCAGACAGTTGGCGTTCCAGCTGGACGGTAATGAGTGGACCCTCGACGAGGAGGTCGAAACAAATCCCGATAGGGTGATCAACGAGCATCCTCAGGAACGTCCCGAGAGGAAGCTGACCCGTAAGGATCGGCGCTTCTATTTCATTCTCAATATGGCGCCGGAAGATGGGGTGTTCGTGCTTCCCATCCTGCCAATGGGCAGGCTTTGGCGCAGGGTGGCAGATACCAGTCTGGAGGTGGGGGAGGACTTCCGTGCCCAAGGCAAGGAAGCGGACCTAGTCGACCCCCATGCCTATAAAACCCATCCTCGGAGCGTGGTGATCCTTAAAGAGCCGTAGTCGCTTGATTTCAAAGGAATAAGCTCTTTGCCTCCAGCCAAAGGCCAGGGCTTGTTCCACACCTACTTCAGGATTTTGGCCATTCTTTCTCACACAAAGACCTCCGAACCTTCCTTTTTCTATACTTTACCCCAGAAAAGAGGAGTCTTTTGACGGATCGGTCCGATTTGTTTTCCTGAATTTCCATGCCGGAAACCCCTCGTTTAAATCCCATTCAAAAATTGAAAGTTCTCATTCTTGGGAACCCTCTCAATCCCGCAGACAGGAATTCGTTCCACAGCATTACCCTGATCGCATTTTTGGCATGGGTAGGACTGGGAGCGGACGGGCTCTCTTCCTCCAGCTACGGTCCCGAAAACGCCTTCCTTTCCCTGGGCGCGCATCCCCATCTTGGCATCATCGTGGCCTTGGCCACCATCATCACCATCTTCGTCATCAGCGCCAGCTATTCCCAGATCATCGAATTGTTCCCTACCGGCGGTGGCGGCTACCTGGTGGCGAGCAAGCTCTTGAATCCCACCAGCGGCATGGTTTGCGGATGCGCCCTGCTCATCGACTACGTTCTGACGCTCACGATTTCCATCGCCGCGGGCGCGGACGCCATCTTCAGTTTTCTGCCCGTGGAATGGCATCATTACAAACTCCATGCCACCGTGCTGGGAATCGTCCTCCTCTCCGTGCTCAATCTTCGTGGAGCCAAGGAATCGATCATGCTGCTGGTGCCGGTTTTCGTTGTATTCCTGATCACCCACTCCTTTATCATCCTTTATGCACTGATCAGCCATGCCGGGGACATTCCGGGCCTGATCGCGGCCACTTCCACCGACACCCAAAATTCCATCTCCGAAGTGGGATGGGTGGGCCTGTTCCTAATCATCATGCGCTCCTACAGCATGGGTGGTTCAACCTATACCGGCATCGAGGCTGTGAGCAACGGTCTCCCGATGTTGCGCGAGCCCAAGGTCAAGACCGGCAAGCGCACCATGGTCTACATCTCCGTCTCGCTGGCCTTTACCGTTTTCGGCCTGATGGCGGCCTACCTCCTCTACGAAGTTGCCCCTGAGCCTGGAAAAACCCTGAACGCGGTGTTGTTTGAACGCGCCACTGCGGCGTGGGGGGAAAGGGCCGGAACCCTTTTCGTGCAGGTCACCCTTTTCTCCGAAGCGGCCATCCTGTTCGCCGCCGCCCAGGCCGGCTTCATGGGGGGGCCTCGGGTGCTGGCCAATATGAGCCTTGATCACTGGTTCCCGACCAAATTCTCCATGCTGAGCGACCGGTTGGTGAGCCAGAACGGAATCCTGCTGATGGCTGCGGCTGCCATCATTATGGTGGCCCTTTCCGGCGGTTCGGTGGAATTCCTGTCCGTGCTCTACGTCATCACCGTCTTTATCACCTTCGTGCTTTCCCAATTGGGCATGGTCCGGCACTGGGCCAGCACCCGGCGAAAAGTGGACAAGTGGAAACGCAAGATCGCGGTCAATGGGCTGGGGCTGGGGCTATGCGCCTTCATCCTGGTCTCGGTAACCTTCCTGAAGTTCAACGAAGGCGGCTGGCTGGCCCTTCTCATCACCGCCATCCTGGTGGCGATCGCCATGTTCGTCAAATACCATTACGACAATACCGCCAAAATGCTCAAGCGAATGGACAACCTCGTCCAGGCCGCCCAGTCCTCGCAGACGGGCGCCATCTCCAGGATCGTCAAGAACGGCACGGTGGTCCAGGACGTGGCTCCGGAGCCCAAGTTCGATCCCAAGGCGCGCACGGCGGTGATGTTCGTGAGCGGCTTCAACGGCCTGGGACTGCATACCCTGTTCAGCATCATCCGGCTGTTCGGCGGCATCTACAAG
The DNA here is from genome assembly GCA_030854955.1 of Fibrobacterota bacterium. Lineage (GTDB taxonomy): Bacteria > Fibrobacterota > Fibrobacteria > UBA11236 > UBA11236 > Chersky-265. Next base: position 5,330 of record JALYSE010000217.1, read on the forward strand.
AATTTCGTCTTCGTGGAAGTTGGCTTGATCGACGCGGGCAGCTTCAAAGGCACCGACGAGGTGGACAATCTGCAGGTCCACGTGAAAAAGGAGCTGGCCGGCTACGTGGAATTCATCCGCCGGCACGGCTATTACGGCGAAGGCATCTCTGCGCTTTCCCATGATGTGGTCGAGGGCGGAGCCCAATTGGCGCCCAAGATCGTGGAACGCTTTCCCCAGGCCGTATTCTTCATGGGCCAACTCGTGTTTCCCGAGGAATCCTTCCTGTCCCGCTTGTTTCACAACAACGTGGTCTTCGCCGTGCAGCGCCGGCTCTACCATTTGGGCATCCCGTTCATCATCATGCCCGTGCGCGTTAAGATGAGGGTGTGAGGGAGTGGCGAATCGCAAGCTTGCGACGGCCGCGCGGCCCATCCTGAAGTGGGCGGGCGGCAAAGGCCAACTTCTCGAACGCCTTTCCGCCTATTTCCCCAAAGCCCTCACGGATGGAACCGTGCAGAACTATTTCGAACCCTTCCTTGGAGGGGGCGCGATGTTCTTTCACGTGATGCAGAAGTATCCCCTGAAATCGGCGTTCCTGATGGATGCCAACGAAGAGTTGATCCTGCTATACAAGGTGGTGCAGCGCGATGTGGAGCCGCTCATCACCGTCCTGGGGCAGATGGAGCGGGAATATCTGAAGCTGCCGGAAGCCAAGCGCAAGGAGCGCTTCCTGTGGGTGCGCGGAACCTTGAACGAGGCCCGGGACAAAATGGATTTCAGGAAATATTCCAGCGCCTGGGTAGAGCGGGCCTCCCAGATCATCTTCCTCAACAAGACCTGCTTCAACGGGCTGTTCCGGGTCAACCGGAGCGGAGGCTTCAACGTCCCCTTCGGAAAATATCTCAAGCCTACCATCGCGGACCCTCCCAATCTAAGGGCGACTTCGGCCCTGCTCGCCAAGGCCAGCATCCTCCTGGGGGATTTCGGCGACCTGGCCAGTCTCGATGCCACTTCGAAAGGAGCGCGGGTCAAGTCCGGTTCCTTCATCTACTTTGATCCGCCTTACCGGCCTCTGAGCCGCACGGCCAGCTTCACTTCATACAGCCGGTTCGCCTTCGGAGACGGGGAACAGCAGCGCCTGGCGAAAATGTTCCGGGACCTGGACCTGCCCGGCGTCTATCAGATGCTGAGCAATTCCGATCCCAAGAATTCCGATCCCAATGACGATTTCTTCGAAGAGCAATACTCGTCCTACAAGGACACCTTCTATCGCGTCCCCGCTTCACGCTCCATCAATTCCGATCCCTCCCGCCGGGGTCGCATCAATGAAATCGTGATTACCAACTACAGGTCCTGATGGAACGCGACGAAGCCTGGAAACGGGTCTTCGATCGGATGCCGGTGGCTTGGGTGGTTCATGCGCAACATCCGTATCCGGCAATCCTGACAGGCGCGGAAAAGAGGCCTACCTGGCCCGATTCAAGGGAAAGGGATGGGAATTCCCCATAGAGGACGCGAGGATCCGGTTGACCGGATGCTTCCGGTGCGGTATCTTTAGGTCAAGAACAATGCGTAACGTGTCGAGCAATGCCTTTTTCTTTTACTTCTGGTGGGAATCCTCCGGAGGTTAGGGAATTCGTGCGGCTCAACGACGAACACCACCCCCCGGGATTCCCCGGGGGTTTTTTTTTGGTGCACCCGGCAGGGCGCACCCACTTTAAAACGGCGCGCGCATGCGCGGACCTGGATAGGAAAAGAGGAAACCATGTCGACGACTGAAAACCTGAATATTCGGGAGATCGTACCCTTGATTGCTCCAGGAGAATTGAAGCGGATGCTCCCGATGGATGCGCCGTCCATGGCAACGGTCTTGGATGGACGTAAAATCGTCCAGGCCATCCTGGCCGGCGAAGATCCCCGCATCCTTGCCATCATCGGTCCCTGCTCCATCCATGATACCGATGCCGCGCTGGAATACGCGCGACGGTTCAAGGCACTAAGCGACAAGGTCGGGGACAGGCTCTTCATGCTGATGCGGGTCTATTTCGAAAAGCCCCGGACCACGGTGGGTTGGAAGGGATTTATCAACGATCCGTTCCTGGACGATTCCTGCGACATTTCCACCGGAGTGCGCGAGGCGCGCCGCTTACTCCTGCAAATCAACGGGATGGGCATACCGGCGGCCACTGAATTCCTCGATCCCATCGTGCCCCAGTACATCGCTGACCTGGTGACGTGGGCCGCCATCGGCGCGCGCACCACCGAATCCCAGACCCATCGCCAGATGGCTAGTGGCCTTTCCATGCCCGTCGGGTTCAAGAACGGCACGGACGGTAACATCCAGGTGGCGGTTGATGCCATGCAATCCGCCCGCTTCGCGCACAATTTCCTGGGCCTGGATTCGGACGGCCGCACCGCCATCGTCAAGACACGCGGAAACCCATGGGGCCACATTGTTCTGCGCGGCGGAAAGTCGAAGCCCAATTACGATCCGGAAAGCATCGCCGAGGCGGTGGAGCAACTGAAGAAGGCAGGTATGGAGGCCCGCATGGTGGTGGATTGCAGCCACGGAAATACGCAGAAACGCCACGAACTCCAGGAAGTAGTGTGGCAGAACATCGTGGAACAGAAG
>JALYSE010000218.1 GCA_030854955.1 Fibrobacterota bacterium
CGCCGGGGCTGGCGGCCTCGGCGCACCCGCGAGCCCGACCCCGGCACCTGTGAGTACTCTTCCTATTGACCCATAGTGCAAACCGGCTGATGTGCGAACAGGTGCAGACGACCCAGCGAATCGTTCCGAAGTCCGGCCTGGGAGACCGCAACGAACCGATGCCGAACCACTGGAGCTGCCAGCCCCGGACCCCCGCGGGCGCCCCAGGCCGGGGACCCAGGTCGGCTCAGATCTTAAGCTTCCCCTCAAACCCGAACACGATATAGAGCCCCAAGCCCCGGGTCACAACAGGGAGCAGGTCCCCGTTGGCATTCGCCCGCGTCCAACCGCGCTTGCGCTCGTTCGCACCGCCCAGGAAGGAAAGGCTCGAGCTCTCCCCCATATCCGCGAAGATATTATCCGCCTCGAAGAAGAAGCGCATGGATTCCAGAGGCTTCCATTTACTCTTCAAATCCAGGTTGAGGCGGACGTCCATGCGTTGGCGAGAGACGGTTTCAAAGTCCCCGTTGATGCCTACCGTGCGCCGCTGGGTCGCCCGGTTGATGCTGTAATCGTATAAACCCGTGTATTCGTAAAGCGGCGCGCCATTGTTGGCGCCATAGGTCACTATGAAACTGAGCAGGGAATCCCGGCGCGGCAGGATGCGGATGTTAGAAACCAGATCGAGTGTGCGGTTGGCTTCCCAGGGTAAGAAGGCGTCGGTATCCTCGAGATGGTAATCGCCCTGCACCATGGACGCGTTCACGTTGATCCCGAAATGATGGCTGGGCAGCCAAGCGGCGGTGACGTTGCCACCGTTGGCGTAGGCGTAGTCAGAAGTATGGGTTTCAGCGTAATTCCAGAAAACTTCCGGGACCGGCAGGACCGGATCTTTGTAGACCCGTGAATAGACACTAGCGGTCATCTTCAATACGTCCGACCAGGCCGCCTCGGTGCCGATCTTGGCTTCCGCGCTGGAGGTGGTCACCGCTTCCACCCGGTTCAGGCCGATCGGCATAATTGCCGTGTTCTCCCGGATCGCGATCTCGCCATAACCGCTCATACTCTGAGCCAAGGGCCGGGTATACCGCAAGGAAGCAAGGGGAGTCGGAGTGGCGAAGCCTGATTCCGCACCATCCAGGAGTCCCTGGTAGACAAAGGAAGCTCCCGCCGCAGCTTCAAGGGTCCGCTTCTCCCCCACCACCCACCTCAGGCGCATGAGTGCGTTGGCCAAGGCGTAGTCCTGAGGTACCACCTGGACTCTCAACCCCGGGCTGATATCGCGGAACGTACGCTCCTGGTTGAGATACTCAATGTCCCATCCATATCCAGTGGACGCACCCAGGAGCTTTGAGTTGGAATTCCATTGCAGAGAAGTGGTCGCCTGCAGGTCCTTTGTGCTACCGTCTCCGATCAGATTGTCCACCGTTCTCCCATTGGGAAAGTACCAGGGATAGGAAGAAGAAATATCCGTGCTGGGAGGGAGGCTGTCTCGGAAAGCCTCCTCGCGGTTCCTCCGCATGAAACCGACCGCGTACTGCAAATCACCTGTCTCCCTGGGGCTCAGGGCCTCATACGCATACATCACCCCATCTTGGGTGCCTTCCACGATGGTTTGCGCCTCGCTGGTGGCGGAATTGGTCGACACGTCCTGGTTCACCCGATAATAATCATCCAGGGCGATGATACTATGTCTAGAAAACGCTCCCGTAGAGTCCCTGTAAAAACTGCCCAGATATCCGTCCATGGTCTTGAACTTGAAGGGGTCCTTCAGGGTCTTGCAGGTGGTCACCGAATCGGCGCAGGGCTTTCCCCGGGTCTGGACACGCGCATCCTTAGCCTCCGTGAAGAAATGCTCGCCCAGGTTGGCGAGAAAGGTGGGTTCGAGGTAACGGCCGCTGGCGATGTAGGTTCGACCGTCCCAATAGCCCGTCAGGTTGATCTCGCGGTTCACGGTGCCGAATACCACGTCTCCGGTGATGTTGTTAGGATCCCCTTCCTTGAGATCGTAGACCAAGGCGGAAGCATTCCCCTGGTTGATCGGGCCCTTTGCCAGATTGTCCGAAAGGGTGATGGACTTGAGCAGGCGCGGATTGAGCACGCTCTGGTTGCCAGGAAAACCGATATCCAGATGGCGCAGACTGGGGATCCGGCTTTGTCCCAGGTAATGGGTCACGTCGTGGGTCCGGGAGCCCCAGACGGAAATATCGTTGGTGAATTCGTTCATGCCGGAAACCCCGGGCAACTGGCGCAGGTGGTCATTGAGATCGATGCGCATGCCCTGCATCAGTTCCAGTTCCTCCATGGTCCGCGCCTGGCCCAATTCCCGGACCAAAGGCCTGCGTGCAACGGTGTCCTTCTCCGCCAGTTCCACCACATCCGACTGCAGGCTCACTTCAATGTCGATGAGTTCGGTGAGGTCGGAAAGGTCCAGTTCCAGCGGCTTGTAGGTTTGGCGCTTGAAGATGAGAGTGGCGTTGGCGCTGTTGACCTTGATTTCAAAGCGACCGTTCGACTTGGAATAGCCGAGAACCTTTCCGCTTTGGAAGGAAATCTCCACCTGTCCGATGGGTTCGCCCTTTTCCTCATCAATGACCAGACCGACCACGTCGTAGGTCTGGGAAAAGGCCGGCATTGTCGCCATCAAAAGAAAGAAAAACAGGGCGAACCGCAAATTCCAACTTCCATCCGCACGTCTCAAGTACGCCCCCTGGGATTGCCGGCCACCCGTCCGGCTGACCGGGCCATAGTGCCGAAAAATGGATATAAACTACTATACTATGCCCCCTTTGGGCACATGCTCCATGCCGCCATGATCGGCCTCAAAGAGCCATAGCCGACCTTGAGCCGCCCCAGCCTTATCCCGTTTTTTCTAAGTTTCCGCTGATAGGAGACTGAAAATGCTGGATCCGCGCTTGTACCGAGAAGAGGTCGACAAAATCAGGCATGGCCTGGAACGGCGAGGCGCCAAGGTCGACCTGGATGTCATGGTCAACATCGACATCGAGAAGCGCAAGATCAACGTCCAGCTCGACCAGCTTAAATCCGAGCGGAACGCCGCCACGGAACAAATCGCCCAGCTCAAACGATCCAAAGAGGCCGGCGCCATCGAAACCGCGCAAGTCGCAATCGACAAGACCCGGACCCTGGGCGATGAAATCAAGATCCAACAGGAAAAGTTCGACGAACTGGAAACGCGGTTCAAGGACATGGCCATGCTGGTCCCAAACCTTCCCCACTCCTCCGTGCCGGACGGGCGTTCTGCGGCGGACAACAGGGTGGCCCGGGAATGGGGCCAAAAGTACGCAGGCGCGACCAAACCCAAGCACCACCTGGACGTGGGTAAGGAGCTGGGACTGTTCGATTTTGAACGCGGCGCCAAGATCTCCGGCAGCGGCTTTCCCATCTACATGGGCCTGGGCGCACGACTTGAACGCGCCCTGCTGAACTTCTTCCTCGATACCCATGTTGCCGACCACGGGTTCACGGAAGTATCGCCGCCTTTTGTGGTCAACAAGGCGTCTATGATCGGCACGGGGCAATTGCCCAAGTTCGAAGAGGACATGTATACGGTCACGGCGGACGAACTCTACCTGATCCCCACCGCCGAAGTGCCCGTCACCAACATGCACGGTAACGAAATCCTGGACGCGGTCTCTCTGCCCATCTCCTACGTGGCCTACAGCGCCTGCTTCCGCCGCGAGGCGGGATCGTGGGGCAAGGATACCCGCGGCTTCCTCCGCCTGCACCAATTCAACAAGGTCGAGATGGTGATGTTCAGCGATCCGGCCAAGTCCTATGACCTGCACGAAAGCCTTGTTTCCTATGCCGAAAACCTGCTGCAGAAACTGGGTTTGCATTACCGCGTTCTCGAACTTTGCGCCGGGGACATGGGCTTCGGCGCCGCCAAATGCTACGACCTGGAAGTCTGGGCTCCCGCCGAAGAGCGGTGGCTGGAAGTCTCCTCGGTTTCCAACTTCGAGGATTTCCAGGCCCGGCGCGCCAACATACGCACCAAGATCGGCGGCAAGACCCAGTTCGTGCATACCCTGAATGGGTCCGGGCTCGCGACTCCGCGGGTCCTGGTGGCTTTGCTGGAAACCCATCAGACGCCCGAAGGTGGTTTGCGGATCCCCGAGGTTCTTCAGCCATACATGGGCGGATTGAAGGAGATCAAGGCGAAGAAGAAGTGAGAGACCCGGAGGGTCTGGGGATACAGGTGAAAGCCCTAATCCCTAATCCCTAATCTCTCCAACGACCGACAACAGGGAACCAATGGCATCAGACAGGTCTTTCCCAACCCGCTTCTTCCAATTGCTCCCGCCCCTGCGGCAGCTGCGGGGATGGCTGACCTCGCTTTCCCTGGCCAACATCAAATACATCCTCTTCACCAGCGCCCTGGCCCTGTTGGCCTGTTTCACCATCCTCAATCAGATCTTCATCGCCAACCTGGAATCCCAGGCCCTCCAGATCAACGACAAAGAGGCGCGTCTTTACGCCGTGGCCATCGCCGAGCAGTTGAATCGCGAGGAAATCAACGTCATCTTCAACGAGATCGTGCGCAAATCCCAGGTGCCCATGATCATCACCGACAACCAAAGCGTTCCCATCAACTGGAACAACATCAGTTACAAGTTCTGGAGCAAGGGCAAGGGTAAGGTCCCGCAAGTCCCCTTCCATTACCTGGCCAAGCCCGAGCAGGAATTCCTCCTGAAGCTGGTAAAAGACATGGACATGAAGAACAAGCCCCTGGAACTCGAGGCGGAAGGCCATGCCTTCGGCTTCCTGCATTATGGGGAGTTCACCCTCATCCACATCCTGGCCTGGATGCCGATGGTGGAGTTGGTCATCATCTTTCTGTTCTGCTTCGTCGGCTATTTCGGGTTCCACATTATCCGGTCCAACGAGCAGAGCGTGCTGTGGGTGGGCCTGGCCAAGGAGACAGCCCACCAGCTGGGGACGCCGATATCGTCCCTGCTTGGCTGGATCGATTTCCTGCGCATGAAACTGGAGACCACGCCCGAGTCGGAAAAGAACCTGCGCATCCTGGGGGAGATGGAAAGCGATATCTCCCGCCTGAACCGGGTGGCCACCCGGTTTTCCCAGATCGGATCCACTCCGGAACTCAAGAAACAGGACGTGAACGAGATCATCGGATTCACGGCCCACTACTTCTCCTCCCGGCTGCCCCATCTGGGCAAGCGCATCAATATCGAATTGAAGCTGGAAGAGGTACCCGAGATCTGGATCAATCGTGAGCTGATGGGATGGGTGATCGAGAACCTGATCCGGAACGCGGTGGATTCCATTGAAGTGGAGGCGGGATTGATAACCATATCGACCAAGTTCCACGCCGATGAGAAAACCGTGCATCTCTCCCTGGAGGACAACGGGAAGGGCATCCCCCGCGAACACCTCAAACACATCTTTAACCCCGGTTTTACCACCAAGAAACGGGGTTGGGGCCTGGGCCTGTCCCTCTGCCGCCGGATAGTTAATGAATACCACGAAGGAAAAATCTATGTTGAGAAAAGCCAAAAGGACGTGGGAACCCAGTTCGAAATCGTTCTCCCTCTGGCTCCGGAAAGATCTACCAGGAAGAAGCCATGACAAATAACGGAAAACGCCTTCTTTGGGTCGATGACGAAATCGAATTTCTCCGGTCCCACATCATGTTCATGGAAGAGCATGGTTACGTGGTCGATAAGGCCACCAATGGCGATGACGCGGTGGTGATGATCAAAAGCAAGCCTTATGACCTGGTCCTGCTGGATGAGCAGATGGCCGGTAAGGACGGCCTCAGCACGCTCGAGGAAATCAAGGAATACGATCAGAGCATTCCCGTGGTAATGGTGACCAAGAGCGAGGAAGAACGCCTTATGGAAGCGGCCTTGGGCCGTAACATCAACGGCTACCTGATCAAGCCGGTGAACCCCTCCCAGATCCTTTCCGTCTGCAAAAGCATCCTGCATTCCCGCGCCATCCGCAGCAATCATGTCACATCCGCATACGTGCGCGAGCTGTCCGAAAACAAATCCAGCCTCATGACCAATCTCCTCCCGTCCAAATGGGAGAAAATCTATTTCCAGCTCTGCAAATGGGACAACGACATCCAGGCGCTTTCGGACCAGGGCCTGGAGGATACCCACCAAGGCCAGAAGAAGGAAATATCGCGCAAGTTCATCACCTACATGGAAGAGAATTACGTATCCTGGTTCGGCAAGAAAGGGGGAAACCCCAACATCTGCACCCAGGCAATCAAGCGTAAGGTGGTCCCCATCCTCAAGAAGGGCGACAAAGTCTGCATGGTGGTGATGGCCGGATTCCGAGTGGATCAATGGCTGGCCCTGCAACCCATGCTGGAGCAGTATTTCAAGGTCGAGAATGCCATGTCCTGGTCCCTGTTGCCAAGCGAGAAGACCAATTGCCGGGTGGGTCTCTTCTCCGGGCAAAGCCCGCGCGAAGTGAGCCTTAAGCAACCCCAGATGTGGAAAAAAATGCAGGAGGAGGAGGACAAAGCCCCCTACGAGCGCGAACTCCTGCGCATGAACCTTCGCATCAACGGCGTGGACATCGAAGAGCCGAAAATCCTGCACTTGCGGCAGCCGGAGGACAGCCAGAAGCTCGCCGATGAAATCGGAAATTACGATGACGAGGCCATGCTCACCGTGGTTGTTGAGTTCTTCGATATGCTCAACCAATTGCGCCGTGAAAGCACCTTGGTCAAGGAAATCGTGCCGGACGAAAAGGGATTCCGGGAACTGGCCAAGACCTGGTTCCGTTCCTCGAAGCTTTTCGAGATCCTGCGCCTGTTCGCGGAGCGCGGCCGCACCGTCATCCTCACCAGTGACCACGGAACCGTGCTGGTCGATTCCCCGGCGGAGGTTTTTTGCCAGGAGGAAAAAACGCCCAATCCCCGCGTGAAAATCGGGCAGAACATTTCCTGCGATGAACGCCATGCGTTGTTCGTGGAAACCCCGGTACAATATGGATTGCCGGGAGAGGTTGGAGAAGTGGCATACGCGATCGCGAAGGACAACTACTACTTCGTGTACCCTAACAAATTCCAGTACTTCGTAACCCAATTCAAGGGGCAAATGGTCGGGGGCGGGCTGAGCATCGAGGAGATCTTGATTCCTCTCGTGACGCTTACTCCTAAGCCGCCCGTGGAATAGTACCTGCGGGGCCGGGCACGGGGGGCGTGAGCGATTTGAATCCATCCGGAAATAGCGAGGAGTTCGTTTCCGATTCGGAAGAGCGGACTTTGGAATGGGCCAAGACCTTTTCAGCACAGCTGAAGGCCGGCGATTTGGTGTTCCTTTCGGGTAACCTAGGCGCGGGCAAGACGGTCGTAAGTCGTGGCATTTCGCTTGGGCTCGGATTCGCCGGACACGTGCACTCGCCGTCCTATGCCTTGGTGCATGAATACACCGGGGGCCGTCTGCCTTTGTTCCATTTGGATTTATACCGGTTGAAGCCGGGGGCGGATTGGGAAGAGATCGGGTTGGAACACTATTTCCAGCAGGAAGGCGTTTGCTTGGTGGAGTGGCCGGAGCGGTTGCCGAAGGGGCAGGCGTTCACCTACCGGATCGAAATTGAGACAGAAGGTATGGAAGGCCGTCGCATCCGAGTTACCGTTGGATGAGGTTGCCGGGGCCCAAGACCCCTGGAATCCAGGAGGTCCGGTCTGGGTATGGGGAGACGCCTAAGGTTTCGCGGCGGAGCGCGTGGGCTCGGCAGCGGCGGATGAAGAATCGGATGCGGAGGCGGATTTCGAGCGGACCGAGTCGACCCAGGCCTGATCTTCGGGCGATAACAGATCCTTTTGGCTCAGCTTTTCCAGTTCACCGGTGATGCCTGCGGTGTCCCCGGCGGCGGCTTTCTTCTTTGCCTCAATCACTACGGCGTTCTGCTGTTCCTGGGCTGTT
>JALYSE010000020.1:0-14387 GCA_030854955.1 Fibrobacterota bacterium
CGTGGGCATCATGCTTGCCGCCGGCCGGCGCGTGATCATGGCCAACCCGGCGGCATTGGAGATCTTCGGCCGACCGGAATCGGCCCTTGGGCACCTGTCCGTGCTCGACCTCTTTCCCTCCGCATCGAGCGCCCTGCTTGAAAAAGCCTTGGACGCAGGTCCCGGCGAAATCCCGGAAACGCGTTTCGTCGCCGAACTGGAGAGGCCGGACGGCACGTCCCTCCGTTGCCGGGCATACGTAACCGCAGCGGTACTGAACGATGCACCCGCCGTGGCACTGTACCTGGCCTCACTTCAAGACAAGGCCGGAACGCCCGCCGCTCCGGCCACCAAGGTTGAGGAAGAAGGCTCCGGGCCGACCCAGGGCGGGCATCACCTGCAAACCCGCAAGATGGACGCCCTGGAACGTATGGTGGGCGGAATCGCCCACGACTTCAACAACCTGCTCACCACCATCAACGGATACAGCGAACACCTGCTGACCATGCCCTGCGCTACGGGCCCCATGGAATCGGGACTCAAGGCCATTCGCCGCGCGGGGGAGACCGCTGCGGCGATGACCCGGAGTCTCATGTCCTTCGGCCGCTCCGAGGGCGGTGACGGGCGTCCCGTCGGGGTGGATGCATCCCTCCTGGAAATGGCGCCCATGCTGAAGCGATTGCTCGGCTCTCGGATCGAACTCCGCGTCGAGCCGGCTGCCGGAACCGCAGCCGTGCTTCTGGAGCCGGAACAATTGGAACAAGTAATCCTCAATCTCTGCGTGAATGCCAGTGACGCCATGCCCCAAGGGGGCGTGCTTACCGTATCCACCTCCCTAGCGGAAACGGAAGCCGGCGGATCCTTCACCCACATGGCGCCCGGGGAAGGCACCCAGGTTGTCATCACCGTGGAGGACAACGGAACCGGCATGGACGCAGAAACCCTTGAATGCATTTTCGAACCCTACTTCACCACCAAGCAGGGCGGCCGAGGGACCGGCCTGGGGCTGACCACGGTTTACGGCATTGTCGGCACGGCGCAAGGCGGGATCGATGTGTCCAGCTTGCCCGGGAAAGGCAGCGCCTTCAGGATCTATCTGGCCATGAGCACGGTCGAAGCGGAACCGGAGTCTCCCGCCGCGGAGCCGGTCTGGAAATCCAGATCCAATTCCGAAACCGTGCTGGTGGTCGAAGACGATCCGAGCCTGCGCGAAATGATCGTGACCATACTGGAGCGTTTCGGATTCAGGCTCTTGCAGGCCGAATCCGCCGTTGAGGCCGAAGACATCGTGGCCGCGCGCGCGGACGAAGTGGATCTGGTCGTAACCGACGTGATGCTCCGCGGCGAAGGCGGCCATGAGCTGGCTGAGACCTTGCGGACCATCAAGCCCGGCCTGCGGACGGTATTCATTTCGGGTCATTCCCTGGAAAGCCTCGCCGACAGGAATATCATGGTGCCGGCGGACGCCTTCCTCGAAAAGCCTTTTTCTCCCGTCCACCTCGCCGCCAAGGTGCGTTCCGTTCTCGATTCGGCGCCCAAGACGTTCTGACCGCGATCCGCGCGCATTCTTGCCCGATCCCCGATGCGACTCACCCCTCCGCGCACCGTACCAAACGGTTCAATCGCGACACGATGCTGAAATCGCCCGAATAGAGCCATCGCAACCGTCGGAAATACTTGCAAGAAATATTCCATTGCCCCGAAGTTGGAATTTATTTTCCGTTGTGAGGTGCGGGGAGAACACGGCGCCAACCGTCCCGCTTTTGAAAACTCACGAGAGCCCCCAGGGGATTTCTCGCGCAAACGGAGAAAGCTGTCATGAAAAGAAGTATGCCTTCAATGGTCCCAACATTCTGTGCTCTCATTTTCGGCGCCGCAACGGTTATGGCGCAAACCCGTCCCGCCGAGGTATCGGTTACCGCCAAGGTACGGGACTTCAAGGAAATCAGTCCCCGCGACACGGCCGGGGCCCATCCCCATTTCAACAACCAGAACGGTTGCAGCGCCCAGGAGCTCGGCGTTTTCTCGGTCAAATCCGACCTTATGGTGAACGGTGATAGCCGCACGCCCCAGCTCATGGACTCCCTGCCGTCCACCCTGGCCAAATGCTACGCTCCCAAAGATCGCTTCTCGGAATGGTTCACGGACAAGCCCGGGGTCAACCGGGCCTTCACGGTGGATTTGCGTTTCCAATGGAACGAAGGCAAGGGAACCTACACCTTTGGCGACAAAACCTTCTTTCCGATTGACGATGGCGGCGCGTATACGCCCGTCGTATCCGGCGAAACCACCTTCGGCCATCTCCAGACCGGCATGGTTGAAAACGTCGACGTGAGTAAGCACAATTACGGCTTCACCATGGAGATGCATACCGTGTTTACCTACACGGAAGGCCAGGGTCAGAGGGTCGAAATTTCGGGCGATGACGACATCTGGCTTTTTCTGAACGGGAAACGCGTGGTGGATCTGGGAGGCGTGCATCAATTGCAGGTCGCGACTGTCAACCTTGATTCCCTGAAGAGTGCGCTTGGCCTCGAAACCGGCAAGTCGTACGACTTTGACTTCTACTTCGCCGAGCGCCATACCTCCTCATCCAGCTGCACCATCACCACCAACCTAGCCATTGGAACCGAGGTTTCCGCCTTTGTAAGGCCGAAGGTTTCCCTGACGTCCGCCTTGAAGGCCGGGCCCATCGGCATCTATGACCGCGTGGGACGCCTGGTGCGTACCTTGGACACGCGTTCCGAAGCCGCCGCCTCGCTGGACTGGGATCGCCTGGATTCCTCGGGACGGGTCGCTGCTCCCGGTATCTACTTCTGGCGTTCGGCGACGAGCGGCCCCGCCGGTTCCGGTCTCGTCGTGGTCCGCTGAATCGTAACCATACTGTGAGCCCCGTGCCCTTCTGGCATGGGTAAAGCATTGATCGTCCGTGTGTGGGGCGCGGATTCCCCCTGCTTTCCCGCCTCCAAAAGCGCGCCCCCACCCGGGGCGCGTTGCCGTTGCGCCCCGGGTTTTGCATCTTCATATCCGGACCCCTTCTTTCCGGATTCGACGTTATGGATTCCAAATGCCTCCACTTCCCCGATTGCGGCGGTTGCCAGACCCTGGACCTGGATTATTCGGAGCAATTGTTGCGCAAGGAGGAAGATGTCCGCCGACATTTCGCCGGTTGGTCGGGCCTGCAAATCGATTCCGTCCTTCCAAGCCCGCGCATAGAGGGGTATCGCCATAAGGTGCAATTGCCCTTCGGCCTGGAGCGCCGGGGACCAGGGCCGGTGCTGGAGGTGACCATCGGCTGTTACGCGGCGGGGTCCCATGTGGTGGTCGATCAAAGCGAATGCTTGGTTCAGGATCCGGGCCTGTCCCGCATCGCCTGGGCCGTGCGGGAATGGGCCATCGTAAACAAGGTTCCGGTCTACCGGGAAGATACGGGCGTAGGTTGGCTGCGTCATCTGCTTTTGCGCAAAGGGGCCGGCACGGGGGAAATCATCCTGGGCCTGGTGACCAACGGTCCCGGCGCGGGTCCGCGCGACCTACTCCCCGACCTGCTTAAGCGCTGCAAGCAGGCGCTGGGCGCCGAACAAGATGGCGGCGAGTTGGTCGGCATCGTGCAAAGCCTGAACGTCGAACGCACCAACGTAGTGTTGGGCGGCGAAGAAAGGCTTTGGTGGGGCCGGCCACTTTTAAGAGAGAAGCTGGGCCCGTTCCTGTTCCCCGTCGGCGTCTCCACGTTTTTCCAGGTTAATCCCTTCCAGACCCCGCGCCTCTACGATCTGGCCGCCGCCGCCATACCTGAAGGGGCGACGGCCCTCGACCTTTACAGCGGAATCGGTTCCATCGCCCTGTGGGCCTCGCGCCGCGCCGGTTCCGTGCTGGGCATCGAGGAGAACCCGGCCTCGGTGGCGGCGGCGGCGCGCGCCGCGTCCGATAACGGGGCCGCGAACGTCAGGTTCCTCGCTGCGGACGTGGCCGACGCGCTTACGAAACCGGAACGTTACCTTTGTGAAGCCGGCCTCCCCTCCGACGCGATCACCTCGGCGGATGCCGTCATTGTGGATCCGCCCCGCAAAGGCATGGAGCCCGCGGTGCGGGAAGCCTTGACGGGCATGCGGCCCGCCCGACTCGTCTATGTTTCCTGCTTTCCGGCCACCCTGGCGAGGGACGCCAAGGCCTTGAGCGGGGCGTTGCGGCTTACATCCGTATCCCCCGTCGATATGTTTCCGCATACCCGCCACGTCGAGTGCGTGGCCGTCTTCGATGCGGTTTGAAGGACGGAGTGCGGACGGATCGGAAAACCGGGTAATGAAAAAGCCTCCGTTGGAATGCGGAGGCTTCCCCTTGAAAACGGAACCGGGCATGACGGAGTCATGCCGCCCTTGGTTCAGAACAGCACGCCGAGGCGGGCTGAATAGACCGAAAGGTTCTCATCACTTTCCCCCAGCTCGGAGAGCATGGTCTGGGCATTCCCTTCCACGTTCATCTGGGCACTGGATGTGCGGAACAGCAAGGCTCCCACCGAAGCGCCCAGGTTGAAGCCGAAGGCGCGGTCGCCGGGAATGGCTCCATAGCCCATACCCATGCCGGCGCCGATATAGGGAGAGATATCCGTCGGCAAGGCGTAGAGATTGGCGCCCAGCGTCACGTTGGCCATAGTGGCACGGTCGAAATCGGAAGCGACTTCGCCCAAGGCCTTGATGGCCGCGTGCTTGTTCACTTCCCAGAACCGGCCCGCATAGATATCGTACGCGGGGGAACGCTCATCGATATTGCCGAATCCCGCAGGGCCGAAACCGGCCGTTGAGAAGCGCTTGGCTTCCCTTCGATTCTGCAGAATCTTGGTCTGTTCAGCAGGAATTTGGCCGACTTCCCTGGCAGTATCGGGCGGCGTATAGGCCTGATCCGGGACCATCTTAACGGTATCATGAACAGGAGCAGGCGCAGTCTGGCCTTCGCCCTGAACGGTGATGTTGGTTTGGTTTTGCGCCCAGGAACTCCCCATCGCCACAGCCATGAAAGCAACTGCTGCAGAAAAACGTTTGGACTTAATCATGGACATCCTCCATTGGGTGATAAGCTCAATAACAATTTCTCAAAGTGAGAAGCAAATCGTCAGGATAGCTGCAAAAGCGGGGAATGGGGATGTCGGGAAGATTAACGGGAGGGACGGTGCTGCGGAAAACGCAGCCTCGCATCAATGGCGCGTTGGTTAGGGGTCAGTTCGTAGCGCGGTCGATCATGATTTGGTAATAAACCAATTCCGATCCGCGCTTCACTTCGATGGGGATGACAAGCGAGCGATTGGAATAGAGTGTGAAGACTTGTGATTTTTTCCCTGAGAAGTAGGCGAGGCCCGAGATGGTCAAGGTCATGGTCTTGGGATCGACGGGCGTGACGAAGAAGGCGACCGTATCGATGCCGACGGGCAGGGAAACCGTGTAAGCCAGGGTCGTCGGCTCGAAGGCGGGTGAGATATTCCCGGCGGTGGGGACGAGGGTGGCCAGGTTCAATCCCGCCGGCGGCGTTGGGATCAAAATTAAGGTGTACGTCCGCGTAGAGACTTTTCCGGTGGTGGCATCGGACACCAGCACGGTAACCGTGTCGGAGGTCGCTCCGATCTGAATGGGCTGCGAGGACGCTCCGAAGGGGATTGTCGCCCCGTCAATGGAGACCACCGCGCCGTTGAAATACGCCTGAGGGGCTAAAGCGATCGCAGCAATACCCGCTGGAATAGTGACTTTGTAGCCCAGAGAGTCCTGGTGGAAGACCGGGCTCATGACTCCCACCGACGGCGTCAGCTTGACGAGCCAATTGAGCGATTGCAGTGGAGGCACGCCGTCGTGGCGCACCGTTTTTTTTCCTGCGTCATAGAAGATGTGCGTCTGGAGGGCCAACCGGTCCTGGGCGAGAAAGGCGGTTACTTTCACGATGAAGGATTTGCCTGCCAGGATTCCCAACGCATACCCGGTGATTTCATTCGCGGGATTCTTCAGCACTCCGTCATGCAGGACTGCAATAACCTTGTTGGTGTCGTTACGATCCAATAGCTGGACCCGCACCTTTTCGTACCTGGACAGGGAATCATTCAGGTGCAGGCGGAGGATGGTTTCCGCCGGAGGCGGATCCACGGTCTGGCATCCAGAGAAAAGTACGGCCATCGCCGCCACAAGGAAGGCGAAGAGGAACCGGAGGGCCGATGCATGCGTCATGTTCATGTTACGGTTCGTCGCTGAGGTCGAGAGGAATGTCCGGCGGCGCCGAGGCCGGATGGGCCTTCTGCATCATCAGGAAACCGACCGTGCCCGCGGAGGCTCCGGCGATTCCCGCCACGCCCACCCATAACAGCCATTGACGCGAACCGCCTTTCTGAATCGAGACCGTCGCACCGGAGGTGGCGGGCTCGCTGCTATGGGTCTTTGGATTTGCCGGCGTGCCGATTTCGTAGAATTGGTTTTGGAGATCTTTGCCTCGCACCTCGAACTGCTTCGCATCGAATGCTGGGCTTTTCCGGCCGGTGAGGCCTAGGCGGCGGTTGATTTGCGACTTGCGGGGCGGAGCGGACTCGCTCCGATCTCCCCGGTACTCCGCAGCATCCGAGGAGTCTTCCGAGAGCGTACGCGATCCCGTTCCCAGGCCCAGATTTTGGGCCGGCGACAGGCCGATGGTCCCGGAGACCATCAACACACCCAAGGCTAAGCCGGGTTTCATTGCTATTTCGCTTTCCCCATGGACTCGCGCAGAGGGTGCCGCGAGTTCCATTTGATTATAAGATAATGCAGGCCCCGAGGTTGAAACCTTGCGAATTTCACTTTGCCGGAGCCCTATTGGCTGTAAAAAAGCCAGATCACTACCTCAAAAAACTACAAATCCTCCAAATTTAGATTTTTGACCGTATGCGGTGCCGACTTAGACGCCAAATGTCGAAGAAGACGGGTTTAGGGCCCTACCAGACTCCAGCGCAAGCGTTGCCGAGGCAGGTCTCCATGCGGGCCTTATCGGCCTTGGAAAGGCGCGCATTGCACAGTGAGGCCTCCTCCGGAAACGCAAAGGCATGCCTGGTGCCGTCGGCGCAGGTTACCGAAAGCTCCCGCGAAAAGCGTTCGTCATATTCCGAACGTCCCATCAAGGTTACCGTACCTGGGGCGTAACCGCAGTCTTCCGGAGCCTTGTCGCCGGTCGCCAATCCCAGGCGGCAGCGCACGGTCTTCGGATCCAGGAAATCGGCGGGGCAGACCACCTTGGCGTCGGGTCCGGAGTAGGCGCCGAAGTGAAGGGAATAGCGCCCTTCTCCGGTGAGCAGGCCCAGGGTTCCCAGTTTCTGGCCCCGCTTGACCGAGCCGCCTTCTTTCAAGGCGGGATCCAGTTTCACATGGCAGAGGTTGACTTCCACGCATGCCGAATCCAGTACGATGCAGGAGTTGCCGGGAAAATCCGTTTCTGGGGTGATGGAAATAATTACCGCCGAAAAGGAGGCTATGATGGGGATGTCCCCGCGGACATCGGCGCTGTCGAGGATGAAATCGATGCCCGGATGGCCTTCGGGATGGTTGCCGCCATGCAGTCCGAAGGGCCACAGGCGTCCCTTGACCGCGAAGGCATCCAGGTCCATGGGAAAATCCAGGTATGCGGTATCCGCGCAGGCGCGCTCCCCATCCTGCCAGGGCGCCTGGCAGGAGAGCAATACGGTAGCGGCGGCCAGCGCTGGGAGGGACCTCATGTGCGGATTCTACCGCCTGCCGGTGTTTGGTGCTACTTTTGGAAAATGCCCCATATCGCCCATGTAGACGCCATCAAACTGCTGGACACGGAGGGATTCTCCCTGCACCGCCGCGGCCGATTCCTTTCCATCCACCTCAAAAAACCTCACCTGACGCTTTCCACCTCCCACGTGAACGGGGGCCAGTCCGAGCAGGTGACCTACCTTCTCAACCACCAGAGCTGCGAAGGTAAGGGCCACATGGGTCGCCACGATGCGCTGGAGGGTCAGGGACAGGAGGCCTATCACCGGTCGACCTGCGGCGAAGCCGGGATTCCCGCTGAGGCCACGGCCATGATGGGCACGGCCGCCAACATGCAGTACGCATCCGTGCGCGAGGAGTCCTTCGAAGAGGTGTCGGTCTGGGCCGTGGCCACCGCCGGGGTCCAGGGCAACGCGGGCCGGGCCGGCGACCCGGCTACCTGGCATGAAAGCTCCGGCAACGGGAAGCCTTTGCATGCCATCCCAGGCACCATCAACATCATGCTTCTCTTCAACTGGCCCCTCCTGGCCAATGCCCTGGCGGGATCCGTGGCCACCCTCACCGAGGCGAAAACCGCAGCCCTGCTCGAGTTGGCGGTTCCCAGCCGCTACTCGCCCCACCTAGCCACCGGGACCGGCACCGATCAGTTTTGCGTGACCTCCCCTCTGGACGGCGCGCGTAAGCCCAAGACCTGGACCGGCAAACATTCCAAGTTGGGGGAAATCCTGGGCCGCGCCGTGACCGACGCGGTCAAGGAGGCCCTGCGCTGGCAGAACGGTCTTGAGCCTTCGCATACGCGGAATCTCATCCACGCTTTGGGTCGCTTCGGTCTTACCGAGGCGGGCCTGCTGGAGGCCGCCGGAATGCATCTGTCGGAAAAGGATCGCGATCTGTTCCGGGCGAATATCCAGGCCGTGGTCCATGAACCGCTGGTCGCGGGCGCGGCCTATGCCTTGGCCGCAGTGTTCGATCGTATCGCCTTCGGAACCCTGCCCGAATCCTCAGGGCGGGAGTTGTTGGCCAACCAGGCGGCCATGATGGCGGCGGGCCTGGCGGCCAAGTCCGAAGCCTATCCGGCCTTCCGCGTCGCTCTGGTTGCCGACGACCGGGACCTGCCCGCCCTGACGGCCATGGCCCTGGCTCTTGGCTGGCGCGAGAAATGGAAATGAGCGGAGACGGCCTGGCGGCGTTGGCAAGCTTCACCGACCTAACCAACCTAACCAACCTAACCAACCTAACCGACCTAACCGACCTAACCGGCCCAGGAGGCTTGCTACGCGATCCTATGATTTTCATGGGCATCTGTCTCCTCTTGGACATCGCCTTCGGGGATCCCCACTATTCCTGGCATCCCATCAGGGTAACCGGCAGGGTACTGACCGCAGCGGAATCCCTCTTGCGCAAAGTCGGTTTGGACGGCCGTTTCGGCGGGTTCTTGTTGTTCCTGGCGCCGGCCCTGGTGTGCGGGGGAGGGGCTTTGGCCATCGACCTGGGGTTGCGGGTGGCCGGTGAGGCGAAGGACTTGCCCTGGTTGGGTTGGACCCTGAGCTGGGTGTGGGAGGCGTATCTGGGCTACAGCCTGCTGGCCCTGGGGGATCTCATCGCCCACGGTAGGCGTATCGCGCGCGCTACGGTGGCGAATGACCTTGAGGCCTCGCGGGCCGCGGCCGGGATGCTGGTGGGCAGGGATACGGACAGGATGGATTTCGCGGCGTGCAATCGGGCGGCGGTGGAAAGCCTGGCGGAAAGCCTTTGCGACGGGGTGATTGCCTCCCTGTTCTGGTTCGCGCTCCTTGGACTGCCGGGTCTGGTCCTCTTCAAGATCGCCAGCACCATGGACTCCATGGTGGGATACAAGGACGAACGTTACTTGCGGTTCGGCTGGTTCGGCGCGCGCCTGGACGATGTCATGAACTATGTGCCCGCGCGTCTTTGCGTGCTGCTTATCGGTGCCTGGTCCGCAATCGCGCCCGGCTATTCGGCCGCCAAGGCCTTGGACACGGCGCTGGCCCAGCATGCGTTGCTGCCGGGGCCGAACAAGGGGTGGAGCGAAACCGCCGCGGCCGGGGCCCTGGACATACGCCTGGCGGGTCCGATTTGGAAGACCGGCAAGCTCGTCAATGAATTGTGGATTGGGCCGGAAGGTTCCCGCGAAGGGGGAACGCCACGGGACGTAAAGCGGATGATCGTCCTGGCCTACGGAACCACGGCGCTGTTCATGGGGTTGGTCTGGCTGATGTTCCGAACAGGCTGAACGGCCTGGATCCGATGATGCCGGCCCGCATCCTCCTGCTGAGGCCGCGCCATTTGGCGCTCCTGAGCCTCAGGCCGTCCTTCTAGTTTTCATATGCCAGCTTCATCCAGGAATCGCTGCGGCCCGCGTTATTTACGGGGGAAAAGAGGCCCCGGCATCGCCGAACCGGACGTAACGCTCCGGGCACGTCCCTTGGCGTCCCGGCCGGAATTCCCGCTGGCTCCCGCACCGGATCGGTCGGGGACCATGGCGGTTTCACCCTGAAGTCCAGTTGCCAAGGAAATATTGAGGGTCGACGTCCTGCAAACCGGGGGTCCGTTGTTGTCGAGGCAAAGTTTGAGGTTCAATTCGCCTTCCGCACCACTTTTGAGCATCACCCCGTCCTTGAGCCAGCCCGTGTCGACTTCCGTGCCGGTCATAGACCAGGCCCAGCGGATCACCGAATCCCTGGTCGCCCTGATGGCGGCCAGGTTGGAAATGACGGGGCGGTAGGGCAGGGTATCCTTGCCCGACCAGGCTGTCACCAGGGGCATGGAAAAGACGGGCTCGGGAATGGCCTCTTTGATGCGTACCCGAATGTCTTTTTGGAGCGTCGAGTCCGAGAAGGTGGCGGTCAGACGGAACACCACCACGGTGTCCCCTGCCACGCGAGGGGCGGATACAACCAGGGATTTCACTTCCGGGTCCAGGATACGGGCGAAGGGCCCGGAGATCACGGACCAGGAAAACCCCGTGGAGCAATCGAGGGTGACGTTCAGGGTTACCTGGCCGCCCTCGGCTACGGACGTATCCGCTGGGATGGCGAACTTCTGGGCGCATTGCACCGTTTTGACCACGGTGGGAAGGGCCTGGCCCGATTTCTGGTTTTGGTAGAGAAGCCTCATCCACACATCGTTGTGGGCAACCCGGGAAAGTTCCGGTTCATCCAGCTTGCCCTGGTAATATTGGTCGACCGCCCAATTGGACTTGCCCAAGAAATTCAAAGTGCGATTAACCACGGCCATGGTCGTGGATATGGTGTCGGATAGAACGAGCGCGCCGTTCTTGTAGAGCTTGAAATCCTTGCCGGACACGGTCAATCCAAACTGCTGCCATTGGTTGAGCGTCCATTGGTTGGGCGCAGTCTTGTCCGAGCCCGTGGTTCCGTTCCAGTTGTGGTATCCGAGCCCGGCGGTCGTGTCCATGCGGTTCAGGATGATATTGTCCACGTTCTCGCCATTGCCCAGATCGAGGATATGGCACCATTTCCTGACCGCAGTGGGATACACCCAAACCGTATAGGTGAGTCCTCCCGAGAAGTCCGCGTATCCGTCGCCGATATCCAGGTGATCGCCGACGGCGCCGCCGTCCAGGCTGTCCGCCCCGGCGATAATACCGGTCGCGTTCTCGTCCCCGTCGTATTGCATCGGCACGGCCGGCTGCCCGCCCGCAACGGCATTGGGCCGGTTGGAGGCGCCGCTTCCGTTCAGATGCCAAGCGCCCACATAACCATTGGCCGCCCCGAAGACGGCTCCCGGATCGGAGCTGTCCGCGGCGGCTGAATTCCCCCAAAGCATCCTGACTTTTTGTCCCGCATCGTTGCCTTTGATGGTGTCCACCTTGACCCAGACTTCGGCGAGCCGGACCACCGCGTCCCAACGTTCGATCTCGTAATCGAGCGGAACGCCGTTCGGCTTGGCGAAGCGGACGTCGCGCCCGTTGGCCTGGGCCTGATCAAAGGGGAAGTTGGCGGCACTGAGCCGTACCAGCATTGGAAAGCCCGTAACGGTGATGGGAATGTTGGCACCGTTGGCGGAGGTGTTGAGGATCAAATCGGCACCGTAGGGCCAGGCGGAATAGTCCTCGGCGGCATCAGAAAGTTTGGGACAAAAGAGGTATAGGGAGGCGAGAGTGAGAGGCCTTAGAACGTTGCGCTGAGCTCGGTTCCCCATATTTTTTACCGTATGGCGCTTGCGAGCGGCGGGCCCGGAAAAGCCATTCCCCAATCCCATGATAAACAAAAGGTCAGGCAAAAGTCTTGAGGAATTTACGAAACCCGATCGAACGTTCCTGCCCGGCCCCGGATCAGGCCTAGATTCAGCGGATAATGGCCAAATCCGAAGGCGGAAGGCCCAGGTCAAGGGCGGCTTCGACATTTTCCTTCAGGGTTTCCAAATTGAATGACCGCAGGCGCGGCGCGTCTTTTTTGCGGTCGCTCACGAAAAGGGTGGCGGTTTTGGCGTCGAGCGCCATTCCTCCCACCTCATACGCGCCGAACGTGGCGAAGGATACCGCCTTTCCATCCGTCAATCCGATGGCGAGGATCTTTTCCGATGGGCCTTCGCTCAGGTCCATGTAAAGCTTTCCCTTATAAAAGAAGACCTCGTTGACGTTGCCGCCCAGATCCTTTTCGGTGGCGAGGGTGTCCGTCGTTTCCAGGGAAGAGGCTTTGACGGCAATAATGGCACCGTCGGTCTTGGTGGACCAGTCCGCATTGGCGTATTCGCCGCGGCACGGGATGTAGATGGATCCCGAAGCGGAGTCGTAGGTCATGGCCGCAGGATTGCCGTAGGGGAGGTCGAGAGAATTGACCACCTTCTTGCCGGCCACATCGATTTTGAGGAGATGTGCCGTGAGGGGCACCCAGCCGTTCTTGGCATCCAGATTCTGCGTCAAGACGTAAAGGTCCGCTCCGATGAAGAGGAGGTCGATGGCTTCGGCAAGCTGGTCCGAAGCATCGGCGAAGGCAGAGATATCTATCTCTCCCTCGCTCTTGCCGTCGCGCTGGTGGAAGACGCCGATCTTGTCCAGGGACATGAACGCCACATAGATCAAGCTGTCCTTGATGGCGACGTCCTGGGGGTTCGATAGAGCAGGCAGAGCCACCTGGAGCACGGTCTTGAAGTTGTGGCGGCTGATTACCTGCAGATTGTCGCGATTCATCCGGTTGATGATGAAGATGTCATCGCCGCCCAAGTAGCGCACCACGGCGTCCGAATGAATGGTTTCGATTCCGGTCTTTTTGAAGGCGCTGTCCAGGCCGATCACGGCGAAGTTTCCGGTGGTTTTACGATCGGAGGCTAACGCGAAGACCATGGGTATCCGCGGCGTGCCGACCTGGGTCGTATCCTGGGCTTTCCGGTCGTCCTTGCCGCTATCGGTCATGCAGCCGCTTAGGCCAAGAATGCCCCAAACGGCCAGGGTCGCGGTCAGGAGGAAAATGCGGCCGGTTGCTGCGGAACCTTTGCGCGCAGAGGGAGCGCTTGTCCGGGAGTCGGGTGACAGATGATTCATTTGGAGGACCTTTCGATGCATTTGGTTTGGAGAATCGGTATCCGGTCGCCGGCGTTCTTGCCGCGGCCTCAGTATTCCGCCTGCACGGTGGCCGAAAAGCTACGGCCGGGCAGGGGATAATTGAAAAAGTCGAAGTGGCGCGGGTCGAAAACGTTGCGTATGCCCGCGGCGACGAGTAGCTGTTTGGCCCGCCAGGAAATATCGATATCGCCCCGGGTCTGCCATTTGGTATTGTGGCTGTAGGAGTCGAACAGGCTTGCCTGATTGGAGGCGTTGGGATGGGCGAGTCCTTGATAGTAGCCCGTAAAGGAAAGAGTCCATCCGGCATGGAACAGATTCTGCCGCAGGGACGCCTGGCTGACGGGCCGGTAGGGAAGGAGCTTGTAATCCGAGCCGGGGCCGCCGGACAGGTCGACGGCCTTCTGCAACGTCAAATCCAATTCCGTGCGGGTCCAGGGTCGCGGGGCTGCGGCCAGCCGGCTCTCCAAGCCAAGGACACGGGTCTCGTCCGTATTGCGATAGACCATGATGAACTGGGAGTTCTGCACCAGGGTAATGATGCGACGCCCCTGGTTGGCGAACGCCTGGAAATCGGCGGACCAGCGCGGCGCCCCGGCGGATTCCGCGGATTCCGCGTGAAGGCCCAGGGATCCGCTCAATCCCGATTCCGAACGCAGGTTCGGGTTGGCCGATACGGTACCGCGATCCCCGAAGCGTTCCAGAAAGGTGGGGATGCGGTACGCGTTTCCACCTTGCGCCGAGATCCACAAGCCATCCCGGAACCGGTATTGCCATCCCAGGCGAAGGGACCCATGATCGCCCCAAACCTCCCGCGGCACCAATGAGCCTCTATAAGCGTAGACGCCTTCGCCGTAATGCTCCTCCAGGGTCAGGGTCGCAGCGAACATGGCCTCCACCGTATGACGGCCGACAGTATAGACGGGCGTGAGCTTGCCTTCCCCGGTATAGCGCCAGACGTGGGGATAGTCGCGATCCCTAAGCCGATCGGTGAACAGATAGCCGGAAACCCCATATGAGGTCAAGGCGGAGACGGAGAACCCGCCGAACGCCTTGCGGCGCGCCCACAAGGTGGCCAGGAGATCCGTGTAGGTGTTGAGGTCGTTATCGTATCCGAGGCCGACCGA
>JALYSE010000020.1:14397-31716 GCA_030854955.1 Fibrobacterota bacterium
CGACCGAACCTCCGCCTTTGGACGTGTCCACGTAGGCATCTTCCATGTAATTTCCGGACACGTCGTATGAGGCTTCCCCGGTCTCGCCGGACCATCGGCTATAACTTCGGAGGAATAGGCGATTCGATTCGCGGAAGGCCGCGACGGTTACGGTGGAATCGACATTGGGTCCGGGAGCCGGAATCTGCTTGTGCAGCCGCGACGCGTCGACCTGGGTTCCCGTTTGCAGGCCGGAGGCGAAAGAGTACGCGAGGTCCCCGGCAATTTGGGAGAAGCCGTGGGCGTTGTTGCGCCGGATCTTGCGCGTCAATTCGGCCTCGGTAAGGCGGGGAGCCCCGTCGGGAAAGCGTCCTGCCCGGAATTCGGTGCCGTTGTCGTCGTAATACGGAAAATCTCCGTCTGACTGGTTCCGCGCGGCTTCCACCCGGCCGCGCCAACCTCCTCTGCGGTATTCCGCCGCTCCGTTGGCCCGCAGACTGCCGAAGGAGCCCGCACCTACCGCCGCCCGAACCTTGGCTCCCGGGGCCTCGTCCCGGGTGACGATATTGATAGCGCCTCCCATGGGCGAACCCGGCAGGTGGTCGGGCGCGAGGCCTTTGTAGACTTCCACGCGCTCGACGCGGGACAGGTCCCAGTCTCCCAGGAATTGCGAAGCGTCTCCGGTCTGATTGCGGAGGACGCCGTTCACGTAGACGTTCACTTGTTGCTCGGAGGAGCCGCGCAGGGATACCCCTAGGTAATCCCCGATGCCCCCGGTGCGGACCACGTGCAGGCCGGCCGCGCGTTGCAGCATATCCCCGAGATTCCCCAGCTGGCGATCCACATCGGTGGGAACGATCACGATTTTGGCCGCGCCCGAAGGAGGCTGCGCAGCCCTATCCGCCCGGACGGCCGGCAACTCCAGGGTATCCCGGCGCGGCCCCTCGGCGGCGAACCCCGCATGCGTTCCCAAAGCCATCCATGCGGAAAATGCATACGCGATGGCTCCGGGCAGGGCGCGGGAATACGGGATAGGTTGGCTGCTCCGCGATTGCGGCATTGCCCGGAACTCCTTCGGAGGCTTCCGGGATCTCCGCCGGCAGCCTCAGGGTGAGAGGACATATGCCTTCGCAAGCTACGGTGGGAAAACGGAAACGCGGCGGGATGGGATCCCGGCGAAGTTCCGTCGACCTCGGCTTCGAAGGCCAATCAGATCCCCTGCAGGTGAGTCTTCTGGCTTGCGGGTCCCGGAAGAGTCCGCAGAATCCAAGGCCTTTATGGGCCCCGATCCGGACGGCGTCTTCCAACCTACTCCTTCCCCTTCCCGGCCATCCCTTTGGAAGACCAGTGGTCGGGTATCCCGTTGAGCCGACGCCATTGTCGCCCACAACACGGTTTCCCTGGAAGTTTCGTACCGCTTACAGCGACGAGCTCGCTTCCGATTTTCACGGAATTCCTCGTTATGCGAGGAAAGGTCCTTCGACCTTTCCTTTTGGAGATCCCCCTTGCGGCGGATTCTCCACATCCCCGGTTCAATGACCAGGACGCTACCTGCAAGGCGGTCGAGAAGATAAGAAGCGGGACCCCCTTTGTCTATGGGTGCGACCGGTGGCGGTAGAATCACCAGGATCGCCCTAATTTTTCATGACCCCCTCCTTAATTGGATATATTGAGAGGAATTCAGGGCGGCTTTTAAGGGAAGAAAGAGGCTTATGCATTCTGGGTATTCCAAAAGAGTGGCGGATCCTGCGCGGCTGGAGGCCGTGGCGGCGATGTCATTGACGGAAGGACCCGTTCCGGAGGAACTGTTCCGCATCGTCCGGGTCGCGGCGAAAAGCCTGAAGGCATCGGCCGCCGCATTCCTGGTCCTCGAAGCAAACAGATTCGCGCTCCGGGGATCCGTCGGCCTTCCCCCGGCCCTGACCGGCCTGTCCCATTGGCCCTTGGAGTGGGATTTTCTGCTGGAGGCGGCGTTCGAGGGTCCCATGGCCCGTGCCTTTTCGGATTCGGAATCTGTCTCGGAGGCCAACGACTTTCCCACCGGATCCCTTCCCTTGTTCCTGGGCGCTCCCGTTGCGGATGCCCAGGGCCGGTGCCTTGGCGTCCTGGTCCTTTGGAACCAAGGTTCCAGGGAATGGAGTTCGGATGATTTCGACCTGGTAGCGGAGTTCACCTCCGTCCTGCGGGACTCCCTGGAGGCACTGCGGGAAGTCCGCGGCCGCGACGAAACCTTTAGGCAACGGGCCCAGGCCGAGCAGGCCTTGGCGGCCTCACGTACCGAAATCGACACCATCCTCAAGACCCTGAATACGCCCGTCATCGCCTATGACGGATCCGGAACGCCCGTTTACGCCAATGACGCGGCAGCGGCTATACTCGACTGTTCCGATGCCCTTGAATTGCTAAGCCGGGGGCGCGGCGAAATCGCATCGCGCTTCGAAGTGGTGAACGCTTCCATGCTTCCGTTTCCAATGGAGCAATTCCCCAGCTTTCGCGCTTTAAAGGGCGAATCCGTTCCCGGAGAACTGATGGGGTATCGCAGCAAGGCCACCGGGGTCCTGAAGTGGGTCGTGGTCAAGGCGACGCCCATCCTGGAAGCTGATGGGAAAGTTCGTCTAGTCATCTCCGTTTTCCAGGACATCACCGAGGCGAGGCGGGCGGAGGTGGCCATATCGAAAAACTTGCATTACCTGGAGGGCATGAACCGGGTGTCGGAGGCCATCGAGCGGACCATGGATCTGGAAGGCGTACTTCCCGCCGCCATGGCCAGGCTGCTCGACGTCTTCGAGTGCGATCGCGCCTGGCTCATCCATCTCTCGGAATCGGAATCCTCCGGCTTTCGCATCCCGTTTTCCGCGCAACGCCTCGGCCCGGAATCCGAAGGCGTCCCCGCGAACGGCGGGGTCGTGATAAACCTTTCCGCTTCGGCGGGATTCGAGGTGATTCCTGCCGAAGCGGAATTCCAGGATATCGTCCGGGCCTGCAAGGCCACGGAAGAGCCAATCCTATTCGGCCGCGAACACTCCATGCCGAACCCGGAGTTCTGGAAGCGCTCCTTGGGCGCGGGATCCGCAATGGCCATTTCCGTGCGGCCGCAGGTGGGCCGGCCTTGGATCTTGTTCCTGGTTCGCTCGCCAGAAGCGCCGCCGTGGAATGTCGAGGACTTCACCCTGTTCAAGGATATTTCTTCCCGCATCGGCACGGCCTTGGGAGCCATGCTGCTCAACCGGGACCTGCGCCGTTCGGAGGAGAAATACCGCACCCTGTTCGAGCGCTCCATGGATGGCATCTACAGATGCTCCCCGGACGGGACCATTTTGGACGCCAACCCCGCCCTGGTGGCCATGCTGGGCTTTACCGATCGTGCCCAGCTGGTGGGCACGCTGCAGACGCGCCTGCTTCCCGCCGGCATGGACGCGGGGGGGATTTCCGAAGGGGGCGAGACCTTTTCGGTGTCGCTCGAGCGCAAGGACGGGCTGGTATGGGTCGAAGTCAACGCCCAGCCCATCCGCCGCATCGGAGGGTCTGTCGCCCACATTGAAGGCATCGTCCGCAACATCAGCGATCGCAAACGGGCGGAGGAGGCCCTCAAGGCCAGCGAGGAAAAACTGCGCCAATCCCAGAAGATGGAAGCGGTGGGGCGCCTGGCCGGCGGCGTGGCGCACGACTTCAACAATCTTCTCACGGCCATCAACGGATTCAGCGACCTACTGCTCATGTCCGTGGCCAAGGACGATAGCCGGCGCGCGCATCTCGAGGAGATCCGCAAGGCGGGCGCGCGGGCCGAGGCACTCACCAGCCAATTGCTGGCTTTCAGCCGCAAGCAGGTGTTGGCCCCGCGCATGCTCGATCTGAACACCGTGGTCTCCGGAATGGAGACCATGCTGCGCCGCCTCATCGGCGAGAACATCGGGTTCCGCACTCGCCTGAAGCCGCACCTGCCCAAGGTGATTGCGGATCCGAGCCAGATGGAACAGATCATCCTGAACCTGGTCCTAAACGCCCGGGATGCCATGCCCAACGGCGGGGAACTGACCATGCTCACCGACAATCGATGCTTGCGGGATCAGCAGCATTGCAGCGGATTTATGGACGTGGTCCCCGGCGACTACGCGCTCTTGAGCGTATGCGATACCGGCACCGGCATGGATCATGAGACCAAGTCGCGGCTGTTCGAACCCTTCTTCACGACCAAGGCGAAGGACAAAGGCACGGGACTGGGCCTGTCCATAGTTTACGGCGCAGTCAAACAGGCCAATGGGACCATCACGGTAGAGACCGAACCGGACAAAGGAACCGTCTTTTCCATTTTCCTTCCGGCCGTTTCGAGAGAGGACAAGCCTCAAAAGGTCGGTAAGAACGAGCGCGCGCTGCGATCGGTGGGCGGGACGGAAACCATCTTGCTCGTCGAGGATGAAGATGCGGTGCGGTGCTTAGTGCGCGATGTACTCGAGGTGGGCGGCTATAAGGTATTCGAGGCGCCGAGCGGAGAGCAAGCCCTGGAAATCCTGGAAAAGCAGGCCAAGGACATTCACATCCATCTGCTGTTGACCGACGTGGTGATGGGAGGCATGAGTGGCCGCGAATTGGCGGAAAGGCTCAAGGCCGTCCGCCCAAGAACCAAGGTGCTGTTTATGTCGGGATATACCGAAGATGCCATCATCCGCCACGGCGTGTTCACGGCCCAGGCCTCCTTCATCGGGAAGCCTTTCACGCCGACCACCTTGTCCGCGAAGGTCCGGGAGGTCCTGAACGGAAGCGTCAAGGAGGCTGAAAAGGAAACCGGCAATGACGCTGCCAAGGAACTGGGCTCCAAAGCGGAGAGCGCTTCCAGCTGAAGTTCCGCGCTACTTGCGGGTCTTGTCCCTTTCAATCATCGCATAGGCCGAGTGGTTGTGGATAGACTCGAAGTTCTCGGACTCCACGACGTAGTGAGAGATGCGCTTGTCAAGGTTGAGCAGGTGCGCGGTGTCCCGGACCATGTCCTCGACGAATTTGGGATTGTCGTATGCGCGCTCGGTCACGTATTTCTCGTCCGGGCGCTTCAGCAGGCCGTATAGCTGGCAGGATGCCACCGACTCCACCAGATCGATGACGTCCTCGATCCAAAGGAAATGCGGGCCCTTGGCGATGCGCGCGGAAACCGTCACGTGGGAGCGCTGGTTGTGCGCCCCGTAGTCGGAAATCTTCTTCGAGCATGGGCACAGGCTGGTCACCGGCACCACCACCTTCAGGGTCATGGACGATGTAGCCTTGGTGATCTCGCCGATGAAGGTCACTTCATAATCCATCAGGCTCTTGACGCCCGACACGGGGGCGGCCTTGTTCACGAAATAGGGGAAGGTCATCTCGATGTTGCCGGCTTCGGAGTTGAGCTTTTCGATCATCTGCGGCAGCATGCCCTTGAACGATTCGACGGTTATCTCCGTCTCCCGCGCGTTCAGAATCTCGACGAAGCGGGACATGTGGGTGCCCTTGAAATTGTGCGGCAGGTACACGTACATGTTGAAGTTTGCGATGGTATGCTGCTCGCCGCCGGATCGGTCCTTCACCCGGACCGGATGGCGGATGGATTTGATGCCCACCTTGTCGATGTCGATGCGTCTGGTGTCTTCCAGATTCTGCACGTCGGCGATGGACGCGATGGGATCCTTGAGGAGCGAGGATTCCTTGATTGTCTTGGATGGC
This sequence comes from Fibrobacterota bacterium, assembly GCA_030854955.1. Lineage (GTDB taxonomy): Bacteria > Fibrobacterota > Fibrobacteria > UBA11236 > UBA11236 > Chersky-265. The sequence goes on from JALYSE010000020.1 coordinate 20,065, forward strand.
TTTACCATTCTGATTCTCCCGGAGACCGCAGGGCCCGTGGAACGGACCGACGTTGGGTTTGGCGTCAAGGCGTTAAAATAACAACTTTAGCCGCCTTTCTGACTCCAAGCTCGGCGGTCATCGCCGTCGGTCCCGGCGCAACGCGTGCGTCCCCGCCCCGCGGTTACCTTGTGGTACCCTAGTGCCTGGGTAACTTGCGGAATTGGGGGATAGGTACCAAACCGGGTCGTTAACATCTATATTGGTCTCCTCTTCGGAATGCCTACGATATGAATTCATCCCTGGTCTGGTTTGGTTTCCTTCCTGTTCTCGCCTTCCTGGTGATGGACACCTTTGGGGGCAAACGAAAGGCCCTGTGGGGCGCATTGGCCCTGGGCTCCATTGAGGTGGGCTATACCGTGGCCGTCTTCGGGGCCCTGGATTACCTGAGCGTGCTTGCCTTCGTCATCCTGGGGGTATTCGTATGGGTTTCCCTGCGCACCGAGGACGATTTCTACTTCAAGATCCATGGGGCCGTCATCAACGTCATTCTGGCGGCCGTCATGCTGGTGGCTTTCTACTTCTTCCACCGCGCCCTTTTACTGGACGTGGCGGAAAAATATATCGGACTCGACAAATTGGTGGCGATGAACCCTAAGCTGGACCGGGAAATCGTAGGGGAGACCTTCCGCGTCCTCAGCTTTCAGCTTCCAATGTGGCTGGTGCTGCACTCCCTGCTCACCATTTATGCGGCGGCGAACTGGGGCAAATGGGCCTGGGCCTTCATCCGCGTGCCCGGATTCATCTTCATGCTGGTGCTGGCCTCCGGCTTCGCCCAGTCCGCCTTGATGAAGAATTACCGGCCGCCGGTCGACCCCCCTGCGGAAGCTCCCACCGACGTTCCCAAAAAAGCGCTCAAAGCGCCTGCTACGGAACAGTAAAGGGAATCGGCTGGCCGCTGAAGTCCCCGCCGTTCAGACCTTCCCGGCCCGACGTATCCACTACCCTCACCCCGTAGAAGACCCGGGTCCCGGAAGCGACTTGGGAGATGTCGTCCTTGTAGCCTGCTGCGGACAAGACTCCCGATCTCGCCGTTTCCCGCAAGGCGCCGTCCAAGCGCAGTATGCGATAACCCTTGAGCAGTGGGTAATTGCGGAGGGAGTAGGGATTCCATGACAAGGAGACAGCTGCGCGCGTCGACGCGTCGATTTTCAGGGAGACGATTTTCGGGGGCGGGGCGGATGGATTGTAACGCGCCTTGATGATGGTGGGGAGGAGCGTGTTCTTGCCCGCAAGCACCTTCACCTCAAAGGTGTCCGGCAGGAAATAACCGTACGGCACCGCATAGGCCACAAGCTTATAGGTTCCGGCCGGGATGCCCGTGATTGTGAACGGTGCGCCCTCGCCGTTCCTATCGAATCCGAACCCGGTGGTGGTTTTGAACGGCGCGCCTGCCAGACTTACGGGAATGTTGCCGTCCCCTTTGTCGTTGATCGTGACCCATAGGGAATCTCGCGAAACCATTCCTTCCACCGATCCGGTCGCGAGCAGGGCCAGGGTATCCAGGCGGGTGGAATCGCCGCGAGGGGCGAGGCCGATGCGGATCGCGCCTTCCCCGGCCACGGGATTTTCGGCCCACACGGTATAGGTTCCCGGCATAAGGTTTCGGAAACGGTACTCGCCCTGGCTTCCCGTAACCGCACTGTCCAGGAGACGGGCGGGAAGGGGTAGGGAATCGGGTGATCCGGGCGCGGCGGGTATGGCGTAGAGCCTCACCTTGGCGAGGGCGACCGGTAGGCTCTTGGATTGGACTCGGCCGGAAAGGTATCCCGTTCCAGGGCCGGAGGTATCCGGCATGGCGGGTACCGTTACGATCCGATCACCCCCGGCGACCGCGGCACTGCGGTTGCCCAGGGCATTCACCGCCACCACGCGATAGGTAAACTTGTCGCCCGCCTTCAGGTCGGCCAATCCGGTATCGGTCCAGGCCGTGTCCCCGCCCCTGTAAAGGGTATCCTCCTTGACGGCGCCTTCGGTGAGCCGGATCAATTCGTATCCGGCCAGGTTGGCGACCTTTACCGGCCGCCAGGAAAGCCGGACGTTGCTCGTAGCCGAATCGGCGAGGGCGGTGAGACCTGGGGGAGCGGGAGGGGCCTGAAAGCGGCTCCAGGCAAGCTCGACCAGAGGTAACTCCCGGGTTCCCCCGGCGATCGCCCGCACGGTATCCAGGAAGGCCGGCTCATAATGGCCGTCCTGGGCGGCGAAGGCGATGCGGTAGATCCCTTCGGGTACGTTGTCCAGGGCGAAGCGTCCGGCGGAGTCCGATTCCGCGAAGCGATCGGCGCCTCCCAGGCGCACCAGGATTTTTTCATCGCCGAGGACTCCCGCCGGCAAGGGATTGGAGCCCCGCGTGACTCGGCCCAAAAGACGCGCCGGGAGTTTCAATGAGAGGTGCCGTTGCAAGGTATCCTTGGCCGTGGCAAGTTCCAGGCTTGGAACCAGGGAGAAAGTCTTGCCCGCCGCGTCCGCGCCTTCCAGGGCGTAGAGGGCCGGGGGCAGGGAGTCGAAGCGGTATTTGCCGTCGGCCGCGACCACCGCGCTTTTGACCAAGGTGGGCGGGACCAGGGCGGTGGAGTCCGCCTTTCCCGGAACGGGTTTGGCTAACCGGAACAGCTTGACCGTGCCCGGGGACGGGATGCCCTTGTCATCCTTGAGGATACCGGCCAGGTTGGGGTTCCCCGTTTCCGTGGATGGCCCATCGGTCAGGGGCTCTTCGAACAGGCAGGATACGGACAGGAGGGATGCCAACACGCAGGCGGCCAGGATCTCCGCCAGGCGATTTCGCCGTGTATGATGGTATTGACGGGATTGAATCCTCATGCGGCCCCCTGGTGCCGCGTCAACGGAATCAGATGGAGGTTTAACTGATAGACCATGTCCTCGCCCACGTCACCGGAGGCGATGGCCTGAATTTTCTTGCGGAAGGCGCGGATTTCCGATTTGATGCGGAGGAAGCCGTCTTGGGAAATGCTCATGGTGATGCCGCTTATATCCCTGGCCGTGGGCGGATGGCGGTCGATAGAGCGCTTGGCCAGGTCCATGGTGGCGCGATGAAAGCCGGCCACGCCCAAGGTCGCTACTTCATCTCCTGTGGACAGTGCCGCTTCGGCCACGGTGTATTTTCCCTTGGCGTCCTTTTGGAGAAGACCCAACCGCAGCAATAGGTCCACCGAGTCCCTGGCCTGTTTGGCCGTGATGGCCGGATCCAGCAGCTTGCCCACCTTTTCCCAGACCTCGGCACCCGGGGAAGCCTGGTCGGGAATTCCGGTCTTTAGATCGAGGACCGGAAGCAGGGAACGCAAGGCGCTATGGTACCAAGCGGACAGGTATTCGAATTGATCCTGCCGTAGCTTCTGGTGCGCGCCGTACTTCTGTATTTCTGACAGCTGGCGGAAACACAGTTCCTTTTCCGAGGTCGTCCGGGCTTGATTAAAGCGGACCAGGGTCCGGAAATAATCAGCCTGTTTTTCCGAAAAGCGGAAATAATCAGACAACTTGTTAACGCCCTCCAGGGACAGGTTCCTGTCCCCCCTCATCACCCGCATCAGAAAGTCGCGGGCCTTGAATCCGGAACGTTCCGCCAACATCCGGAGCGAGAAATGCTTGTTCATGCGCTTCCGCTCTTTAAAAAAGTCGGCCAGATAGTGGCGGTAGTCGGTATAGGCGAAAATCGGTTCCATGGCGGCCTGCCCAAACAATAGGCGACCCAGAAGGAATCTACAAGGGAAAAATTTGAAACGGGCCTATTTTATAGACAACGGTCTGCGAATTCCAGAGAATTTCGAGCATTCACTTCGCAGAAAATTATATTCAGGTGGATAGAACAAGGGCGGGGCGATTGGCGAAGGGAAAGATATTGGTCATGGACGACGAAGACATCGTCCGTACCGTGGCCGGAAAAATGCTGGAATTCCTAGGTTACGAGGCCATATTGGCCCGAAACGGGGAGGAGGCGCTCAAAATTTTCCAGGCTCATAAAACGGCGGGACAGCCCTTCGACGCTGCCATTTTAGATTGGCTGGTGCCGGGAGGCATGGATGGTTTCAAGACCATGGAGCAATTGCGCCTCATCGATCCCGATGCCAAGGGCATCCTCTCCAGCGGTTTCTCGGAACAGGATCAGGATGCATCGAAGACGTCCGCCGGATTCACCGCCGTCATCGGCAAACCCTATGAGTTGAAGACCCTGAGGGAAATCATTGAATCCGTGCTGGGTAGGCCCCAAGCTCACGCTTAAAGCGGTTTCACCGTCAAATCCACGATCAATAAATCCCCGATAAGGCCGTCCTTGTCCGGCTCCAGAACCGCCCGTAAGGTCGCGGCTCGTTCCAGCACCTTCACCTTGTAGGCCAGGTCGTCCGCCGTGCGGTTGACGAGTTTAACCACTAGGCGGTTGATGCCCACGTCCTTCACCTGCAAAACGCGATTGCCGTTGTAGGAGGCTTCGGCCTTTTTCCCGGCTTCGTAGTCCGCCTTGAGCACCTCGCCGAGCGATCCGATCTGCAGGGAGTCGAGACGATACAGCTTTTCGCACGTCAATGGGTTGGCCCGGAAGAAAATCTCGTACGCGAATTTCCGGAAGATGAGCACCTGCGTCTTGTAGCGCGGCGATTTCTCCAGTTGGCGTTCGATTTCGCGGCAGGAATTTTGGGACAGGACCTGGCCGCCGGCTTGCGCGCCGGCCTCGATGTTGTTCATCAGGAAATAACCCAGGAGGGCGGAAAGCCCCACCAGGCACAGGCCGATGATGAAGATTTGTGGAAAGGAGGATCGTTCCTGCAGGGCCATGAGCTTGGCGAGCTGCTCATCCTTGGCCTGCTTTTCGTGAAGCTGGTTCTGGAGGCTGGTAAGGTTGAACTTGGCGGTGGACAGCTCCCGGCGCGTTTCCACGAGATTGCGCGTGGCCTTGAGCACTTCCATCTCCATGCGGATTTTCTCGTAAATGGCATCCAGCGAGGCCAGGGAGTTCTCGATCTGGCGGATGTACATGGACGGGCCGTCGTAGGAGCACACGATGGAGCGGAAGGTCATGAACAGGGCCAGCAGCCTCTGGAGGTTGCGATCCACATTGGGCGACATGGCCCGGGCCAGGCGCATCTCCGCCAAGGCCGCCGCGTCCATCCATTCCTCCACGGAATGGTAGATGCGGGAGCCGTTCTTGGTGGGGGATTCGTAATTGATGATGAAGCGGCACAAGGCGACCTTGAGGTCGTTCAGCTTGATCTTGGCCCGGTGCAGTTCGACCAGGCTGCTTTGGGCCTTGGCCTTCAGATCAGCGTAGTCGGTGGCGAGAGCCTTATCGATTCCGGGGGCTGAGGGTCGGGCCTGTTCCAGTTGTAGCTGGAAGTCCCCCATGTCCTCGAGAGTTCGGAATGAGTCTCCCAGGGAGGATTCGAGGTAGGAATTGACGCTAGTGAAGTTGTTGGCCTTTTCCTGCCCCAGGGAGTGGAGAAGGGAAAGCGCGAAGTTTCCTGCCTGTAACCGGGGCTCCAGAAAGAGCCGGATTACGTCCGGGGTAGGCTGGATGACTTCGACCAGCTTCATTTGGTTTGCATCCCCATCCTTGACTCCGGTTCAGACGAAATGACCGTGCCCGGGTCACGCCCTCACCCGCGTTATCTCCATATAATAGAATACTTTCTCTGGTGCCACGCATGGTTTGTCAGCTGGATTCGGAACCTTCGGTAGGGCATCTCGCGCCTCAAATGTCGACCATTCCGGCCCGGTCATTTCCGATCAGAAGCGGTAGGAAAGTCCGGGCATCCGGTATCGCAGGTAGACTTCCTGGCCCGAATTGGCTCGGCCATGCACCCCGTTATCCCGGATTGCCGGTTCCGGCAAAGGTAGTGGATTGAATGCCAGGCGATCGGTCCAGGATTCCGCGCGTTTCGCCCCCCGGTCTTCCATATCCCAGGTCAGCAGGTTGGTCAGGCTGTAGCCCACCACCGCGCCCCCTACGAGCAGGCTGGTGACCAGAACCTTCTTCCTATGGTCGGAATCGTTGCTGCTCCAGGCGAGGAAGGCGATACCGCCTCCCATCAACATGCCCGCCCCGGTGCCGAGGATATTGTAGAGGCCCCGTTCCTGGCTGTCATAGCTTTTCCGGTAGAAGAAAAGGCCTTCCATCCCTCCGAGGGTTCCGCCCATCAAGGCCGCCGCAATCCAGGGTCGGGGGGTTTCCGCGTTGAACAAGGCCGCGACCTCCAATCCGAGTCCGATCCCCAAGGCGGTATGGGTCATGATTCCGGTATTCACCCCACTGGGAATGTTTTCTCCGGTTCGGTAATGTTCCGCGAGAAAATGCCCGGCGGTGGCAAATGCTACCGATTGCCCGAGCCCCAGACGGATGATGGATTCGATATTCCTGTCCGTGTTTTCGTAATAGAGGAAGGGCGTGAAGAATCCCAGGATGCCGAAGCCCATGGCGAACTTCTGCTGGGTATCGATGCGGCCGGGCTGGTCAATGTAGACGTCGCCGAGCTTATAACCCGTCCAGATACCCAAGGGATAGACGGCCATGTTCAGAAAGCTGACCACCTTATAGGGGTTGTCGTCCAGATCCATCAAGGAGAACGGCAGGGCGTGGGACGCGTATAGGGAGGCGATGCTCAGGTAGGAGGTGCCCTTGCGGTGCGAATCCTCGAAGGTGCGGTTCTTGGCGAAGTAGAAGTTTGCTCCGAAGGCGAAGGGAGCGACAATCATGGGCGCGGCGATGCGGGTACGGATCCCCGCGTCATAGGCGTTGGGGATGGAGCCGCCATAGACATAGGTGGAAAGCAGGGTCTGCGATCCGATGTACCACATGCGGTTCTTGCGGGGGGAGCTGATGCTGCGGGCGCTCCTGGATTTCTCCCCATCGCCCAGGGCGTCCGGCTTGAGCAGCGGCCCGTCGGGGTTGGAGGGCTGGGTGACCTGGGTGTTACCGCCGGAGGCCGGAGCCTTCGGGGCCGCTTCGGCTTCGTCTTCCGGCGGGGACCAATGGAGGGTCTTGAGGCCTAGATCGTTCGATTCGATCAGGAGCTTCTGCATGGGCTTGGCGCCCACCGCTTCCGTCAGGGTGCGGGACTTACCCGTGACCAGGTCCGCCACTGTGATTTTGAGACTGGTGGCGCTCAGTTGTTCCAACGCCACTACGGAGTCTTGGGACTCCATGCTGAAGAACATGGAGAGGTGATCTTTGAGTTTGTCCGCGTGGGCAGTGGCGCAAAAGGCCAAGGCCAACGCGAAGAAGATCGATTTGTTTGGGTTCATTTTGGGGTTGGGGTACTTGGGTCCTTATTGGAAGTCCACCAACTCCACATCGAAGATGAGCATGGCGTTCTCGGGGATGACCGGGGGGCGGCCACCCGGGCCGTAGGCCAGGTTGGAGGGGATGATCAAGGTGCGCTTCTCGCCCTTTTGCATCAGCATGATGCCTTCATCCCAACCGGGAATGACCATGCCCGTGCCGACCTTGAAGTCGATGGGCTGGCCTCGCTTGAAGGAGTTGTCGAACTCTTTCCCGTTCGTCAGGCGCCCGGCGTAATGCACCTTCACATTGGATCCCGAGGCCGGCTTGGGGCCCGCTCCGGGACGGGTGACGATGTATTTCAGGCCCGAGGGGGTGGCCGTGGATTTCTTGATCAATTCTTCCGTCGCTGCTTCCATCTTCTTCCTTTCGGTTTCGTCTTTCTTACCCTTGGCCGCCGCCAGATCGGCGTTCTTTTTCGTCTGGGCCTGGAAGGCCGCTTCGTCGGCCTTGAATTTTTTCGCCTTGGGGCCTACGCGTAGGATGCGCACGCTGTCCATGACGGTGCCGACCACCACCGCGTTCACGACTTCCTGTCCCTGCACCACGTGGCCGAACACGGTGTGGCGTCCGTCCAGGTGAGGGGTGGGCAGATGGGTGATGAAGAACTGGCTGCCGTTGGTGGCGGGACCGGAATTGGCCATGGAGAGGATACCGGGTTTGTCATGCCGGAGGGAGGTGTCGATCTCGTCCGCGAACTGGTATCCGGGTCCGCCGGTGCCGGTGCCCTGAGGGTCGCCTCCCTGGATCATGAAATTCGGAACAATCCGGTGGAACGACAATCCGTCGTAAAAACGCACTCCCGCGGGTTTGTTCGAGGCCTTGGTACCTTCGGCCAGTCCCACGAAGTTGATGATGGTCAAAGGGGTTTTCTCAAACTCGAGTTGCGCGGTAATTTTACCCTTTGCCGTATGGAACTCGGCGTAGAGGCCGGGCATGAGCGCGGTTTGCACGGACGTTCCTGCGGCGGGCGCGGTTTTGGCACCGGGGGCCGGAGCCTCTTTGCCCCGGATCGGCTGTTTGGACGTATCGGCGGGAGCGGCGGCACTCCAGGCGGATGCGACGGACAGGCACAGGGTGAAGAACACGGGTTTCGCGGCAAGGTGGAATCGGAATCCGGCTTGGGCCAAGGGTCGCTCCTTTGGTTGTGAAAGGGATATTCGCTTCATCAGCCTTCGAATTTAGCAATTGTATGCCTTGAATGATATAGGATTAGAATCCGAAGGGCGGCGGTATGCAGGTTCGGATTCATGCGCGGCAATGGGATACGAGTCCTGGGTTTGTGAAAAAATGACCCTTTGCAGTTGGCCTGGGTTGTTTGCTACACTATAGCCCTAAGGGCCTTTCCGGATTACGGTTGGGTCCCCCTTTCCGTAGGCCGGGAAGGTCCGCTTCCGCTTTCCGGAAATGGGAGTTATTCGCGAAAGGGCCTGGCCATGAAACTGAATGAATTCGAAGACAAGCTGGCTACGGTCTCCGACGCCAAGCTGAGGCAGATGCTGGCTTCCAGCCGCGCGAATGGCCCCGAAGTCGCGGTCACGCTCATTCTCGCGGAATGCAACCGCCGCGGCATGGACGGATTGGAAGATTCCGGCGCTCCCGAGGGCTTCCCGGCGTCGGCCACCGTCGCCTATCCCCACGAAAATGCCGGCCATGCCGGAGCCGACGCTCCCGCCCCTGGAACCTTGGCCGATGGAATTCCCGCCGAAGGGGAGCCATCGGAAGCTCCCGCCACCGCTCCCGATTGGTTGAATGAGGAAACCAAGACCGGACTTCCGATGTTCGTGAAGATTCTCATCCTTCTGATTACCATCGGCGCGGTACTGGGCCTGGCCTGGAAACTCACCCGCTAAAATTGCCGTTTCCCCGACGTTCCACCTTGTTCGCGGCCTTGCTGGCCTTGGCCGTTTCCATCCACGGCGCGGGCGCGCCGAAGCGTATCGCCAAGGCGGATGGGCACAATCCGGAACGGACGGGACAGGTCGGCGCCGCCGGTCCGGATTGGGAACCGCTGTGGCCCAATTCTTCCCGCAATCCCCTCGACCGTGCGACGGCCAAGCCGCCTTTCCTGACCCACTACGCTCCGCGGGACCCGGGCGCAGGGACCGCCGTGATCGTGTGCCCGGGGGGCGCATACGGATTTCTTGCCCGTCCGACCGAAGGCATCGAGCCTGCCCTTTGGCTCAGCTCCCTGGGGGTCCACGCTTTTCTCCTCGACTATAGACTGGGCCCCGCTTTTCACCATCCCGCCCAGATGGAGGATGCGCAAAGGGCCGTGCGCTGGGTGCGGGCCAATGCCAAGCGTTTCGGGATCGACCCGCGACGGGTGGGCATGCTGGGCTTTTCCGCCGGCGGCCATCTGACAGCCACCGTGGCGACGCATCACGATATCGGGAAACCGGCTTCCCCCGATTCGGTGGAACGCGTCTCAAGTCGTCCGGATTTCCAGATCCTGGTGTACCCGGTCATCTCCATGGAGGCGCCTTTCACCCATCGCGCCTCACGCACCAACCTGCTGGGGCGAGCCCCCGACGCGGCCACCCTGGCCTTCCTTTCCGCCGAGAGCCAGGCGGATGCGAATACGCCTCCGGCCTTCATCGTCCATGCGGAATCGGATCCCATCGTCGATTTCGCCAACAGCCATGCCTATGCGGAAGCGTTGCGCCGGGCCAAGGCGCCGGTTGAGTTCCTGGCGTTCGTGCATGGGGGGCATGGGTTCGGATTGGCGACGGAGAAAAACGGCGAACCGGGGCAGGAGCAATTGGCGACCTGGCCGGCGCGATGCGCGGCGTGGATGCGCGCGCGGGGTTTTCTGGGGGGAAAAGCGCCTGCCGATTCCTTGAAACCGCGGGATGGGTAGCTTTCAACAATACGGGCAGGTGGGGATCACACCCTACCACCATCCCATCGAAATGAACGATGCCAAACGAGGCATGCGACCGTGGCCACGCACTATGACGCCGGCAACCCCCAGGCTCCCGACTCCGTGGACCGCAAGGGCCTGCTCGGCGACAATCCTTCCGCGGACCTATGCGAATTCTATCTTTTTCATGGATGCAAAAGGTATTCGCCGCTTCCCGTTTTTCAGCTGAACTCGAGTTCATGTACCGGGTGATCCTGGAAGCGGGAAAAATCCTCCTCGCGGGCAAGGTCACCGGAGCCGAGGTGACCTACAAGGCCGACAATTCCATCGTCACCCAGATCGATCATCAATGCGCCGCCTACCTTGACGGCGAAATCGAAGCCCTGTTCCCGGGAGACGCCATCCTCAACGAGGAAACCTGGCACCTGAACCCGGAAGCCGCTCCCTGGCACGAGGCGGAGCGATGCTGGATCCTGGATCCCCTGGATTCCACTTCCAGCTACATCCGCAACGGTCAGCATTACGGCGTCATCCTCGCCTTGGCCATCCATGGGCGGCCGGAAGTGGGCATGACCTACAAGCCCGAGCTGGGCGAGATTTATTTCGCGGTGAAAGGAGAAGGAACCTACCGGGCCTTCGTGGCTTCCGAGCCCAATCTGGTCGAAGTGATGCAGGTCAAGGTGAACAAGGAAGCCAAGTCCAACCTCATCACGTCCCACGGACGCCAGTCCCCGGGTCTCAACGATCTTCTGCGCAAGCTGGGAAATCCGCCCTTTCACCGCATGAACGGGTCCTTGAAGATCAACGAAGTCGCGCGTGGAGCCTATACGGCCTTCATCTCTCCCGTCGCCAATCCCATGTGCCTATGGGACCTTGGGGCGACCCAATTGATTCTGGAGGAGGCCGGCGGCCGGCTCACCGATCTTCGCGGAAATCGCCTGGACTTCCGTTCTCCCAACCCCATTCTGACCCAAGGCATCATCGGCTCCAACGGCACCACGCATGCCACCCTGCTGGAAAAACTGGCGCGTTAGTTTAAAAAGCGATAGGCGGGGAGTTGCGCAGCAACTCTATAGCCTTGAGCCATGGAGAATCATGAAAGCGATAGGCGGGGAGTTGCGCAGCAACTCTATAGCCTTGAGCCATTCTAGAATTCGGACTGGAGGACAATCTTATGGAAGCTGAGCTTCTCCTGGCCCGGATAGGTGCCGATTTCCTCGGCCACATAGACGTAGCTCAGGTAGACGATGTACCCGACGCGCACGCCGAAGGTGGGATACCCGTCGTTCAGGCCCATTCCGATATAGCTGATCGGGCGCTTTTTCATCCAGCCTTCCAGAGCGACGCCCGCCTTCAATTGTTTGAACCAGGGGGTTCCCGGGATCAGGAAGCGCTGCCAGTCGAGATTGACCAGCACCTTGTTGTCCAGGTCCGGCACCAGATCTACATCCCTGTGGTAGGC
>JALYSE010000219.1 GCA_030854955.1 Fibrobacterota bacterium
CCACCAAGGTCAAAGGCATTGCGACCGTGACAGTGGTATCTCCGGAAACGGTGAGGACCTGATCGGGACCGCTCTTGAAGGCGGCCTTTCCCGCCGCGAAACGGTACTCGCCACGGGCCAGGTTTGTCGCCGTGATTCTGCCCTGGACCGTCTTGCCCAGGGATTTTCCGTTCATGAGCACGTCGGCGCCATCCACTACCGTATTGGCCTGATCCTTTACGTCCACGGTAATCGTGGACGCATGGATTCTCGCAATGATGGTAGCCGTCGTATCCTTTTCCTTCAGAAAGATGGAAGATTCCACGTTGTCGTAGCGGATACCGTTGAGAAGGGTCGCCAAAGTCAGGGATTGGTTGGCGGGGATTTCCCTTACGGAAATCCTTCCGTCCGCACCCGCGGTGACGGTGTCCAGTTTTTTCGGAGAAGCCACCACCAATTTGGCCCCGGAAAGGGGTTTGCCTTCTGAGTTCGTCATGGAGACCGCCAAGGTCAGCTTGAGCGTCCTCAACTTCAGAGCCAGGCCTCCTTTGGCCTCCCCGACATTGACTACCAGGACCGTATCCAGGGTGTTCGCTCCGGATTTCGAAACCGCCAGAAACATGTTGGCCTGGGAGCCGGCGACTCTCGGAATCTTGAACGCGCCTGAAGGCTGGCTGAGGGTCGCGATGTTGTTTCCGTTTCCGGTAAGACGCACCACGGCCCCTTCGACAAGGACATCATCCAGAAGCACGGTACCCGAAAGGCTCGCCAAGCGCGACATGGTGTTCAGGTTCGCGGTGACCTGGGTCGGGGCGTTGAGCGCCACGGAGAAAGAGGTATCGCGCGAATCGTAGTCGGCGGTGGGCGGTTTGCAGGACAACTGGTAATCCCCTCCGGCCGGAACATCCGCGAACGCGTAGGATCCATCCGCCCCGGAAACGGTGTTCAATCTATCCGAGGACGTCCGCAATTCGACCGGAAGTCCGGTAATGGGAAGACCAGCCTGGTTCATGACCCTTCCGGAAAGACGGAACACTGCGGAGAGCAGCGCCGGATTGAAATCCGTGGGACCGTTGATGGACACCTCCGGCTCCTGCGTGGCTCCCGCTAGCTTGTATCCCGGAGCGGTCAGGGTGACGGTATAGACATCCGCCGGAAGCGAAGCGATGGCGTACTTGCCCGCTCCGTCGATGACCGCATATCCCCGCGCACCTTTTTTCCCCTGCAGCGAGAGGCGGATTCCCGTCGCCGACGCGGCTCCGGTTATCGTCCCCGAAAGACTGCCCGCATTCTTGCTGAGGTTGAAATCAAGATTGGCAAGGGAACCGCTGGAAGACAGGGTCTGTCCTTCGTAAATCTTGTCGGCCGAATACCCGGCCTGGGCTGCGGAAACGGAATACACCCCGGACGACAGCTTTTCAATCCGGAATCCGCCGTCCGCGCCGGAGACTGCGGACCTGGAAACTCCATAGGCATTGGCCACAACGGTCACTCCAGCCGAAGCCGCCCCAGCGGTTTTCACCGTTCCGGAAAGGAGGGCCCGGTTGGCGGCAATGAGGATCTCCACGCTCGCCATCCCTCCCGCCAGCACCGTCAGGGCTGTGACCTTTCCATCGGAAAAGCCCTCCGCAGAGACCGAAAGGCCGTAGTTGCCCGCAGCCAGGTTTTCGCCGGCAAACCGGCCCTCGGCGTCCGACTTGAAAGTCCCACCGCCGGCTTCCGGTGAAATACCGACCAGGGAAACCAAGGCGCCCGATACCCCCGCGCCTTCCGACAGGACCCGGCCGGAAAGCGATCCCAAGGAAGGCACCAAGGTGTCCGGCTTGGCGGCCAGGTTATCGCCCAGCACCAATTGGACCGAACGCGAAACGGACCGGAAACCCGGTTTGGAAAAGGCGACGGCATAGGTGCCGGCTCCCAGTAATAAGAAATACGAACCCGAGAAATCCGTGGTCGCGGTGATGACTTCGCCGGATTTTTCAGCGGTCACCTTCACTCCCGTCAGAAGGGTGCCGCGGTTGTCGACCACATTGCCTTTAAAGGCCGCTCCTGCTTTTGCCAGATTGAAATCCTGAGCCAGGGTACCGCCCCGAGGCAGGCTCGCCGAAACCGCTGATGCAATTTGGTAGCCTTGGCACGAAGCGGACAGCGCATATGCTGCGCCCGCCTGAAGCGAAAGCGAATAACGGCCCTGCGGGTCGGTGACGGTCTTTCCCATCAATGCGGGCGCGGAACCATTTTTGTAGGAAACTTCGCATCCGCCCAGATTGGCGTTGCCGCTGGACACGGTACCCGTGATACTTCCCTGATCGGGAACCAGCCGCAGGTTGGCGTCGAGAATGGTGCCTCCGGGGGGTAGGGATAAAACCACCGTCTGCTCTAGGGCGAAACCTTCCTTAGCCGCAGTCACCTGGTAATCCGCGCCGGGAAGCGAGAGGGCGAACGCGCCGTCGCCGTCCGTGGTTCGATGGAACGATTCCCGGTTCGATTGGTTCACGGCCGTAACCGCCGATCCCACCACCCCTGCGCCGCCCGCCAGAATGCGTCCTTTGACGATTCCGGCGTTGCCCGAGGCGGCGAAATCGATACCGGAAACCGTATCGCCGGGATTGACCGGAACCGCGTAGGTTTTCGTAATCAGATAGCCTTCCTTGGATGCGGAAAGGCTTTGGGTGCCTCCGTTTACGGAGAGCAGAAAATATCCCGAATTGTCGGACAAGGCAAAAGCGTCCGCGGAGACGATTCGCGCTCCTGCCAACCCGGCGCCGTTCACGGTCACCCGGCCGGCGATGAAGGAGCGGTTGTGGTCGAAGGCAAAATCCACGCCCTGGACGGTCTTGGAGACGTCCAGAAGGAATTTGTGCAGGGTCTTGGATGCATAACCCTTGGCGGTTCCACTCAGGATCCAATCCCCGGCGGGAAGGCTGAGTTCATACGATCCCTGTCCATCGCTGATCACGCTGCGGATGGGCCCCGCCTTCGGTGTCGCCTGCACCATGGCTCCCGACAATGAGGTCCCGGAAACGTCACGGGTGCGGCCCGCGATGATGGAAGCATTCGGGTCCAGGGCCAGGTTCATGGATTTGTCCCCGTCGATGGTGACGATCACCGGTTCAGGGGAGGCGAAGCCGGCGCTGGAAACGCGAAGGCTCATGGATCCGGGAGGAACGGAAAAGGAAAAACTGCCGTTGCCGTCCGTATTGACCGAGCGCGAGTCCGCGCCTTGCGTAAGGAATACCGTAGCCCCGAAAATACCCTGGCGCGTGAAGGAATTCAGCACCGTTCCCGAAAGGGTGAACTTGTTCGGGATGAGGATGAAGTCGGCGGTCCTGGAAGCGGCGGACGAATGAAGGGAAGCGCTGACCGAAACCGATGCGATGAATCCATCGGCCTGCGCCTTGACCTGCCAATTTCCATACGGTACGCCCAGGGTGTAACCGCCCTGTGAATTGGTCACCGTGGTCCATTGCGATCCATCGGAACCGGAAACGATCACCTTGGCGTTCAGGATTCCCGTTCCGCTCCCCGCCTTGGCGACCTTTCCGAGAATTTTTCCCAGCACGGGACTCAGGACGATATCTTTGAAAGTGGTGGTCGTTTTTGAATGAAGGACCGTATCCACTTTGAACTGATAGCCGTCCAGGTTTTCGATCCGGGCCTCGTAGGATCCCATGGGTGCGTTTTTGATGGCGAGCACACCTTCGTTGTCGGTGGAACCGCCCTGAAAGACCGCCGAGGAGGTGCCGCCCAACCGGTTGAGCTTCACCGGTGCGTAGGCGACCTTCTGGCCCGCCTGGTTTTTCACGGAGAGGGCGATCTCCCCCACGTCCACGGCGAAAAAGAAGCTCCGCTTGACGGATAAGGAGGCCGCGCCGTTGTTCCCGATCGCGTAGACGCGCCATTTGTAATTGTACCGGCGCAAAAGCCCCGTGGCGTTGTCCAAAGTCAGCTGACCACCGGTGGAACTGGCTTTCCACAAGGCGATATCGACCTGGCTTCCATCGACGAGATTCTCCTCGAGTAATTCCAACTTGTAGCTGACCGCCCCTTCCACCAGCGCCCAGCGGAAAAGGATCTGGTCGGCTCCGGGAATCGTATCCTTGTCCTTCGGCTCCAACAACGCGGCTGAAGGGAGCGGCGGAGCGGGCAAATAGACGAAGGAGGAGGGCACCGGCGCGACCTTGGAGGTCGAGGCGCTGTTGTTGCCGTAATTGTTGAGGACGAGCCAGTTGTAGGTCTTTCCGGAAATCAGTGGAGGAGCGGGTACGGTGTTGAATCCGGAAGGATCCGGATCGCCGAAGCGGACGGATGTGAAGGGTGTAATGACCTGCCAGATTGCGCTTACGCCGGATACGGAACCTTCGGCGGTGATCTGGAACGGCTCGTCGGAAACCAGAATCGCGTAAAAGGGGGCGTCACCGGTCCAAGAGAAGGTGGGCGTAAGGTCCTTCAGAGAGGCCGCGTTGGCTGGCGAGGTCAGCACGGGCGCATTCGCGGATTCGATGATGATGACGAATTCGGGCGAAGATTGCACCCCGTCGGTGACGATGCAGTAATTGATGCCCAGACGCAAGTCCGTATTCCGGTAGAGGACGGGGATGCCGGGATTGACCTTGAAGGTGTAAATGGCCGCGTCCATTTGACTGGGAAGGTGGAGGGAATCGTAATGCGATATCATCCCGCCGCTTCCCCCGGGATTGGTGGACGCCCGCAGATGCACCCGACCTTGCCCTCCGGTCCACCCTACGGTGATTTCCGACGTTTGCTTGCGCATCCCCGAAGGGACATGGGTCAAGGTGATGGCGGCCTGCGAGACTCCCAACCCCATGCACATGCACAGGGCCAGAGTCAAAAGGCGGATAAGCTTCGATACGGCCGTCAAGGATGGGGCTCGGAATGGCATGTCAGTATCGGTACTCCACGCTGGTTTTGAACAAGGAAACCGGGAAAGCGACCAGGGAAACCGTAGTCGTGAAATTGGGCCCCAAGGGGAAGTGGTAGCCAAGGTTCAAGGTGGGCAGGAAGGGCAGGGCCTCGGGCCTGTATGCAGCGACTTCGGCGAGCAGGTCGCCTTCCGTGACCGTATAAAAGATTCCTCCGAATTGGAGGAAGACCTGGTAAATCTCCACGCCGAAGGCGAATTGCTGTTCCAATCCCAGGTTGAAGCTGTTTCCGCTTCGGGTCACGGTCACGGAATCGTTTCCGGAACGGTCCTTGTACAAATCCTTGATAGTCGAGTCGAACGCATCGACGCTGTCCAGCATGGAATACTTAATGGACATTCCCCTCATGAAATACGAGTAATCCAGGTTAAGCCGGAAGTTCTCCCATTTGGTATGGAGGGACACGGCGCCTTCCCATGGCAAATTCACGCGCATGTCCTGCACGACCGTCTTGTTGCGGGTGGTCAGGGTAAGTTTGGTCGGATTCAACTTGGAGGGACTCATGATCGGGTCGCTGCTGAAATCCAGTGAAGGAAGCACGTTATACTCCCACATCATGGATCCCTTCAGGAACATCGACTCGGCCATGCTGATCATCGCGTCCATGCCGAAATGGCGGGAGAGCTGCCAGGAAGCGCCCATGCGGACGCCATGGGCCGAGCCGGTGATGTTTCCGTATCCCTTGGCATCAAGATCATCATGGTAATTGCCGCCATCGCCGTTGAAGTACGATTCCTGTCCGGCCCTTTGCAGTATTCCGTCTACGCGGGCCCCGGCTTCCAATTGCAGGTCCAAGGTGTATCGCTGGTAGGCGATTCCGAGCCTCACGCCTTTCCAGGGTTCACCGGCCAACCCCAGGGAGAAATCGTTGAGTTCGGCTGAAAATCGCGCGAAGGCGTCGACGGAGACGAGCACCTTGATGCTGTCCGACCCGGGATCGCTTTCGTCCTCGGGAAGCCCCAATCCGATGCGCATGCCTCCTACGGAAAAATCGAACAACCCTTTGAAGGGCTGTTGCACTCCCGCTCCGATGGTGGCCGAGGGGCCTCCGAAGGCCACCGAAAACCCGCCCAGATTGGTGGATTGATAGAGTCCCAGATTGACGTCCGGGTAGACGGGATTCTCGACATGGTTGTTTCCTTCGGATAGGAAGGTCTGGATAGGCGCCCGCAGGTTGTTGCGGAGAATCTTCGTCCTTTCGCTGCTCACGCCAAGGCCAAGCCCCGGCAGAAAAAAATCCGTTTGCACCGACATGCCTTGCAACCGCGCCAGGGCCGCGGGATTGCCGAACAGGGAACTGGCGGAGGGATACAGGGAGGTTACGTTGTTCATGGCCCCGCGCGCACCGGTATTGCTGGCAAGAGCGAAGGGAGACATGTTGCCTTCCATGTTCAGGTAAAGCTTTCCCCCCTGGAAATCCGTGAATTGGCCGAACACGGCGGGTACCACCGAAAACATGGCCGGCAGGAACCGGGCGGCCCGGATCCGAATCCCTCCTTTCCGGGTCAGCGTGGATTCAGATATGGTTGACATAATCCAGGATCCCGATGGTGGTGCCGTAGAAGAAGACCATGAAGCCCAGGCCCGTGATGGCCTTGGGGAGGTAGCCTAGCTTGGGATACTCGACCCCGGAAAACCTGTAATGGCCCATGTTCGCCGCCAATTGCTGGAAGCGCTTTTCCTCTTCCGGATCTGGTTCCCTGCGATCGAATACGCCTTCTTTTTTGACCAGGCTGACCGACTTGCCTTCATCGACCACCAGTTCGCCTGGACTTTCCGCCGTCTCCTGGACTCCCGTCAAGCCACGCAGACACATGACCTGGATGGCCGAATCGATTGAAGAGGATGCCACGCCGGCCTGGAAATTTCCGCGTCCCACGGCCAAGCCCCAAGGCGATACGATGCGTACCAAGACCTCCTCCTGGGAGGATGTCGCGATGATACGACCGGAGATAAGCTCCAATACAAGCGGGTCCTTCAGGGATCGTGGGGCTTTAGATACCCTGAATTGCGAGTTCGGCAATACCCGGACATGGACATTATTACGGAAGAAGAGATCGAGCTCGGCGATCGAATCCGTTTTGTATTCGACTTCGAGGTCGAGCTCCTCGGAATGCCGGATGCGGAAGAAACCGCTCCGATCCTTGGGTTGTCCCTTGCGGAAGGCGACCTTCACCGGCCCCCGGACCTCTTTGGAATCGTAATGGATGGTGTCCACTTGACCTGCCGCGATTTTCCGCGGCCTTTCGAACCGATCGAAATAGCGGATCAGGGAATCGCGCTCATCGGTGATGGAACCGAAAACCGTCTTCCCATTCTTAAGAATCAGTTTGTCCGCCCAGGCACCGTCCATGCCCAAAAGGCCAAGCACCAGAAGGAAGCAGAAGCCGGATGCGGCCGGTCTCCGCGAGCGGGACGATCTGGACGAATGCGACAATCGGGGCAATCGGAGCAATCGAAGCAATTGGTTCAGGTTTTCCACTTTTTCCTCACCTCGATCTTGCGAGTTCCCGTGGCCGTTACGCCGTCGGCGGTGGTCACCCTCAATACCAGGGGAAATACGCCTTCCTTATTGAAGGTGTATTGGAACTTTCCGTTCGCCGCGGAGATCAAATCGAATTTACCGTCGTCATCCAGGTCCCATTCCCATTTGACGATGGTTCCATCGGGATCGACTCCGTCCCCTTCGATGGCGAGAGGCTTGCCAACGGTGGCCCGCAAATCGGCGCCAGGCCGGCAGACGGGGGGAGCATTGAATACCTCGACCAGCTGGCTATGGCAGGCTTCGCGGCCATCATGGGAGGTCACGCAAACCGAGGCCGTGTATTTACCGGGCTTTCCGTATGCGTGCTTGAACCGGAGCAGCCACTCCCTGGATGAGACGATTTTGTCGGGAGCGGACGTCCGGAGA
>JALYSE010000387.1 GCA_030854955.1 Fibrobacterota bacterium
CTCCTGCATGGCCTTAATCAACAGGTCCGATTTCTCCTTGAGGCGCTTGCCCTGTTCGGAAATTTCGCCTTCCTGGCCGGAAATCAGCGTGCCCATGTGCCGTGCGTATTGCAGGATGCCCAGGCGCCCGCGGTGGTCGATGACCGGCCCCGTCCCTTGCGCATCCGAATCCAAGAGCACGTTCAGTTCGCCTTGCAATTCCCTCAGGCGGGACTTTAGGTTCTCCAGGGCGGCCACTTCCACCGCCAAGGCCTTCTTGGCCTCCTCTTCGCGCCAGCGCTTGATGCGCAGAACCTGCTCGAGTTGGAACTTGAACGCCTTCATTTGATGGCTCCGGCCAAGGCTGAAATCTTATCCAAGGTCGCTTTCATCTCGCTATTGTCTTCCACCGCCTGGATCAGGAATTTCTCCACCTCGGGATGAATGGCGATGGACATGTCCAATTGCGGGTTGGAGCCGCGCACGTAGGCACCCAGATTTACCATGTCCTCCGCGTCCGCATAGATGGCCATGGCGTTCAGAAGCTTGCCGGTGGACGCCCGGTGTTCCTTGGCGGTCACGTCGGACATGCAGCGGCTTACGCTTTTGAGCACGTCGATGGCCGGAAAATGGTTGCGATGCGCAAGGGAACGAGAGAGTACGATATGGCCGTCGAGCACCGAGCGCACCGCGTCCGCGATGGGCTCATCCATGTCGTCGCCTTCTACCAGTACCGTATAAAGCGCGGTGATGGAGCCGATCTTGCCCATGCCCGCGCGTTCCATGAGGCGGGGAAGCATCGCGAAAACGGAAGGGGTATAGCCTCGAGTGGAAGGGGGCTCGCCCGTGGCGAGGCCGATTTCCCGCTGAGCCATGGCCAGGCGGGTGGAGGAATCCATCATGAGCATCACGTCCGCCCCTTGGTCTCGGAAAAACTCAGCGATCGAGGTGGCTACCATGGCGGCCTTGAGACGCACAAGAGCGGGCTGATCCGAAGTCGCGACCACGACCACCGAACGGGCCAGGCCTTCCGTCCCCAGATCCTTTTCCAGGAATTCCTTGACCTCGCGGCCGCGCTCGCCGATGAGGGCAATGACGTTCACCTGGGACTTACAATTGCGAGCGATCATGCCGAGCAGAACGGATTTACCTACGCCCGAGCCCGCGAACAGGCCGATGCGCTGTCCCTTTCCAACGGTCTTGAAGCCGTCGATGGCGCGGATGCCCGTGATCATGGGCTCGGAAATGCGCCGCCGATCCAAGGGATTGGGGGGATCGTTGTTGACCCGGCCCTTTTCGGGAAGCAGCATTGCGCCTTTGCCGTCGATCGGTTCTCCCAGACCGTTCAGGACACGACCGAGCAGTTGCGGACCCACGCCCACGGAGAACACGTGACCCGTGGCCATCACCTCCATGCCAGGACGGAGGCCATCAAGATGGCCCAGAGCCATCAGCAATGTCGTCTTGCGGCGGAAACCCACCACCTCGGCCTGGCCTATGCGGGTGGGGCCGTCGAATACGGCGCAGATTTCGCCCATGCTGGCGGATAATCCCGTGCTTTCCATGACCAGGCCGATGACCTGTACGATCTTCGCCCGGATGGGCGCCAGGCACATGCCCTCCAAGGCCCGGGCGTATGGAGAAAAGACCTGTTCCCGGGTCAAGGGGCTTCGTACCCGTCTTCGACAGGCGCCGCGGCGGGGACGGGCGAATCTTCCGGACCTTTAAGCGCTTGGGCCTTGGCCGTAAAGATCCGTTTGAGCTCCTCATCGATGCGATTGGCCAATTCATCTGCCTGCAGACCAACGGAAGTAGAATCCGACTCTACGAAGCAGCCGCCTTTGGGAATGCGTTCATCGGAAACAATGCGGATGTCATTCAGGGCCGCGTCCACCGGAAGCCAGAAATTCTGGTTGTCCTTGGAAATCATGAAATCGGCTGGATTTACCTTCAATGTCATGTTGGATGCCTGGCCCAGGGCCGCGACCGCCTTCTTGAGTAACGGCAGCACCGCCTCGGCGTGCTCCTTGGCGACGCCGTCGAATACGCGATGGATGCTGGCGGAAAGCAATTCCAGGACCTGGCCTTCGAACTCCAGGAACACCATGGCTTTTTCTTGTTGCAAAAAGTCCAATGCCACCGAGGCGTTACCGCGAAGTGTTTCCAACTCGCGTAAATATGTTTCCCAGGCGCGGTTTTCACCCTCGCGCAACCCCTCTTCCCTGCCCCGGGCCATGGCGGCGCGGGCGGCGGCTTCGCCGTCGCGGACGGCCTTCTGCAGGGCTTGCTTATGGGCCTCTTCGGCCTTGCCGGCCTCTCTGGCCAGCTCGGCCATCTTGACATCGACAGGGTTCGGCTTGGGCTGGGCCCGTCCGGGCATGCTGAAGGCCGTCATG
>JALYSE010000388.1 GCA_030854955.1 Fibrobacterota bacterium
GGCCTGGGCGGCGGTCATGACGAACGCGAACAGACCCTGAACCAGCTCCTGGTGGAGATGGACGGATTCAACAGCAACGAAGGCGTCATCCTAATCGCCGCGACCAATCGCGCGGATGTTCTGGATCCGGCCCTGTTGCGCCCCGGCCGCTTCGACCGCCAGGTGATCGTGGATCTTCCCGATTCCCGCGGCCGCGAAGGCATCCTCCGCGTCCACCTGGAAAAGCGCAAAGTTCCGTTCCGCGAGGACGTGGACGTTTCCAAGATCGCCAAGGGCACTCCGGGACTTTCCGGCGCCGACCTGGAAAACCTCGTCAACGAAGCCTGCCTGCTGGCAGCGCGCTTCGGGGGCAACCAGGTTGCCATGATCGATTTCGAAGAGGCCAAGGACAAGATCATGATCGGGACCGAACGGTTGTCCCGCATCCTCACGGAAGAAGAGAAGAAGACCACGGCCTACCATGAGGCCGGGCACGCGGTCGTGTCCCTGATGGTGAAATACTCCGATCCCTTGCACAAGGTGAGCATCATCCCGCGCGGACGGGCCCTGGGCATTACCTTCCAGCTTCCCGAGAAGGACATGTATACGGTCGACTCCCGCTTCATTTTGGACAAGATTGCCATTCTGATGGGCGGCCGCGGCGCTGAGCTCCTCCTGTTCGGGCAAAAGAATACCGGTGCATCCAACGATATCGAAAGGGCCACGGAGCTGGCCCGCAAGTTTGTGTGCGAATGGGGAATGTCCGACCTGGGACCCCTCTCATACGGCAAGAAGCAGGAGGAAATCTTCCTGGGCCGAGAGATCAATCAGCATCGCGACTATTCCGAGGCCACCGCCATCCAGATCGATCGCGAAGTGCGGAAGATCGTGGACGGGCAGATGGAACGGGTCATGAGTTTGCTTGCGGAAGACAAACAGAAACTCATCAACCTGGCCGAGGCCCTACTCGTGCATGAAGTGCTGGAAGCGGACGAAATCGCCAAGGCCATGAAGGGCGAATTGCTGACGGATACCCGTAAGAGCCGCTCCTATCTGAAGGACAAGTCGAATCGCCGCACGATGGCTGAAGCGGGAATCGTCGCGGAAGGCGAATCCGCCGTTTCCGGTCAAAACATCTCGGAAAATACCCCGAGTGAGGACGCCGGCAAGCCCGAAGCCGACGACGGCAACAAGGGCGGCCGCTTCGACGCCACCGTTTGATCTGAAATCCGTCAAACCCCGCCCGTGGCGCGCTGGAGAGCGCACCCTGGGCGGCGACCGGCCCTTGCTCATGGGCATTCTCAATGTCACCCCCGATTCCTTTCATGACGGAGGCCGGCATGCCGGCCTCGACCAAGCCTTGCGCCATGCCGAGACCATGCTGGAAGCGGGCGCCGACATCATCGACATCGGCGGGGAATCATCGCGGCCCGGGGCCAAACCGGTTCCGGAAGCCGAGGAACTGGCCCGTACGCGGCCGGTGGTGCGGGAAATCGTGAAACGCTTTTCCTGCGCCGTGTCCATTGACACCGTAAAGGCGGGCGTAGCCCGGGCGGCCCTGGAAGTAGGTGCCTGCATCGTCAATGACATCAGCGCCATGACCTTCGACCCTATGATGCTGGAGGTCCCCCAGGCCTTTAGAGCGGGGATTGTGCTCAATCATATCAAGGGCACTCCCATGGATATGCAGAAGGCGCCCGTTTACATTGATGCAGTGGCGGAGGTCGTCGCATACTTGAAGGACCGGGTGCAATTGCTGGCGGCGATGGGCATCGCCACGGACCGGATCGCGGTGGACCCGGGCATCGGCTTCGGAAAACGGGTGGAGGACAATAATCGGCTGATTGACCGCATCGAGGCCCTGGATGTGCTGGGGTGCCCCATCATGCTGGGCGTATCGCGCAAGTCCTTCATCGTCAAGACCAAGGGATTGGAAACCTCGGAGCGGCTGTTTCCGAGCGTGGCTCTTGCCGTATTTGCGGCCCTCAAGGGCGTTTCCATCCTGCGCGTCCACGACGTAAAGGAAACGCGCGAGGCCTTGACCATGATTGCGGCGATTCGTTCCACCCTCCCGGAAGAATGATGAGAATAAGGTACTCCTCCATCGGAGGCCAATCCGAAATAGGGTATAATGGTGGTATGGCCGGCACCGAAGGTTGGGTGGAAGAGTATTGGGAACGTGGATTCGTAACCCTTCGCGGAGTGTTCCCCCAGGAGGAACTCGACATCCTGTCCCAAGGCTTCGAGGAAATCCTGGCCATGGGCCAGGGCTTCACCGAAACCACCAAGCACGGCCTCGCGGAATTCCGGGTCATACCCATCGACGGGAAGCCCACCTTGAAGTTCGCCAAGTGGGCGTCCTCCATACACGGTGGCCTTAAC
>JALYSE010000220.1 GCA_030854955.1 Fibrobacterota bacterium
CCGGTGCAAGACATGGTGTAGGTGAAGGTTCCAGTAGCGGTCAGGCTCCCGGTTGATTGGGTGCCGCTCACCGCCTTGACGCCGTTCCAGGCCCCGGAGGCGTCGCATGCGGTGGCATTGGTCGAGGACCAGGTGAGGGTTGAGGAGCCGCCGCTGGAGACCGCAGTAGGATTGGCCGTCAGAGTCACGGTGGGGGCGACTGGTCCCTCTGAGTCCGACCATAAGGCCGGTCGTCCCGTGGTCACCCAGGTGGGATTGTGGCCCTTGCCGGATTTATCCGTAATATCACCTGGGGTGGGGTTGAGGTTCAGATACCAGATAGCGGACGACCCAGTGGCCGTGCCCAAGGGATTCGCGACCTCGCCGACAAGATCCGCCTGGGAAAGTGAGGCGGAATAAAGTTGGATTCCGCGCAGGATGCCGCTCAGGCGTTGCGTTGTGCGGGCCCAGGGTGCAGCGCCAAAGGTAAGGGCCGGGCTCGGGGGCGGGGTTGACCCATAGCCACGATGCAGGAAAGTGCGGATGACCTTGGTGGTATCGGGCAGGTCCCAATAGAACTCATGGACCTTGTGGGTTCCATTGTCGAAAACCCGCAGCCCCTGGGTCCTCCAGACATCGTAGCCCAGCTGGGTGGAGGCCCCTTTAGCGTCGTTCACGAAGTTTGAACCGTCGAGCGCCAAGGCCCAATTATGGGCCGTACTTTGGGTTTTGGGTTCCCCAATTGGATAAGGCTGCGCGCCATAATAGGCCGTGCCGGTGAAATCGGCAGAGGGTCCCCAAAAGAAGGTGGTGTAATATCCAGTCTGCCGACGGAGATTGACCTTCCAAATATATGTGGCCGGGTACATGGAGAGGAGGTTTGATCCCGTAAATCGGAAACAGATATCCACACTGGTTTGTCCGTTGGAAGGGAAATCCAGGCCTGTTTGTCCCCCCTGTGGGGGTGGGGTTGGCGTAACCGTCACCGTCGCGGATTGATTGACCGTTCCCCCGGAACCGGTGCAAGACAAGGTGTAGGTGAAGGTTCCAGTAGCGGTCAGGGTCCCGGTGGATTGGGTGCCGCTCACCGCCTTGACGCCGTTCCAGGCCCCGGAGGCGTCGCATGCGGTGGCATTGGTCGAGGACCAGGTGAGGGTGGAGGATCCGCCGCTTGTCATTGAAGCGGGGCTCGCAGTGAAGGACAAGGTGGGAGTCAGCGTTGCGGCCGTTACTGAAACGGTCACGGACTGGCTAGCGGATCCACCGTCCCCGGCGCAGGTCAGGGTGAATGTACCGTCCGCTGTCAGTGACCCGGTGGACTGGTTGCCGCTCAGGGCCTTGCTTCCACTCCACGCGCCGCCGGCATTGCAGGAGGTTGCATTGGTCGACGACCAGGTGAGGGTGGAGGAACCGCCGGTGGCGACGGCGGTTGGTTTGGCCGACAAGCTCACCGTGGGGGCAGATGGGCCCGTGGCGCCGGTCCATAGGCCCGCCCGCGCCGAGGTCACCCAGCCGGGATTGTGGCCCTTGCCGGATTTATCCAAGATGTCGCCCGGAGTTGGATTCATATTCAGGTACCAGATGGATGACGCTCCCGCGGCCGTGGCCTGGGGGCTGGCGACTTCGCCCACCAGATCCGCCTGGGAGAGCGCGGTGGAATAGAGCTGAATGCCACGCAGGATGCCGCTGAGGCGATGCGAGAAGGGAGCCCAAGGCGCCGAGCCGAAGGTCAGGGCCGGGCTGGAAGGCGGGGTGGATCCGTAGCTGCGAGCCATCAGGGTGCGGATGACCTTGGTGGTGTCGGGTAGGTCCCAGTAGAACTCCTGGATCTTGTTAGCCCCGTTGTCGAAGACGCGGAGGCCCTGGATTTTCCAGACGTCATAGCCCAGTTGGGTGGACGCGCCCTTGGCGTCGTTCACGTAATTGAAGCCGTCCAGAGCCAGGGCCCATTTATGGGCCGTGCTCTGACTTTTCGGTTCTCCGTCGGGATAGGGATGAGCGCCGAAATAGGCGGTGCCGGTGAAATCCGCAGAAGGACCCCAATAGAAAGTGGCGTAATAGCCGGCCTGTTTCCGCAGGTTGACCCGCCATATATAAGTGGCGGGATACATCGGGAGCAGGGCCGAGCCGGTGAAGCGGAAGCGGATATCCGACGAGGTCTGGCCGTTGGAAGGAAAATCAAGGCCGCTTTCCTGGGATGCCTCAAGATTGGCGGTCGCCAATTCAGAGGCGTCGGGGCCGGTGGGACTATTACGCCCCTGGGCGCTGCGCTCGCCCTCCATGCATCCTGCGAATAGGGAAGCCACAGCCATAAAAATGCCCAATGCGAACGGATTTGCAACCATACCTGATCGTAATGAAAGGCGCATGGCAACCATTGGAGCTTCCTTGATGAATTACAGGCAATAAACGATTGCCGGGTACAACCTGCAACTAGTTTGTCCCTTCCAGGAGTAATATCGAGGACGGGATCCGCAATGGGGGCAGGGGGGAGCGGAAAGGTTACGATCCGCCCCAAAATTCATAACTTGCCGTCATGCCCCGTCCGCCCATCCGCATCCTCCATATCCTCCAATCTCTAGGATATGGGGGGATGGAAAACCGCATCGCCCGGTTGGCCCGCGGCCTGGACCCGGCGCTCTACCGGGTCGAGGTCATGAGC
The DNA here is from genome assembly GCA_030854955.1 of Fibrobacterota bacterium. Lineage (GTDB taxonomy): Bacteria > Fibrobacterota > Fibrobacteria > UBA11236 > UBA11236 > Chersky-265. The sequence goes on from JALYSE010000220.1 coordinate 2,642, forward strand.
CTCCGGCCCGCAGGAACCGGCCAGGTCGAACTGGCTCCCGGAATCCGGCATCATTTCTTTCCGATATCCTCCGGCCTGCACCCGATCCGCCTGGCGCGATTGGCCCTTTTCATCCGCCGTGGTAGCTACGATGTGGTGCATACCCACAATTGGTCGAGCATGTTCTACGGGATCCTGGCCGGGACCCTCGCGCGCTTTCCCGGAAAAAGGCCGCTGGTCCTGCATGGCGAGCACGGGCTCAACCGCTCGGACCTGCAAGGCATTCCCTGGAAGCGCCTATGGGCGCAGCGGATCCTATCGCGGCTGGTCCAGGGCATCGTTCCCGTCAACGGCATCATCGCCGCGCATGTCGCCTCCAAGTGGCGCATCCCGCACCAACGGTTGAAAATCATCAACAACGGGGTGGACCTGGAGCGCTTCCGTCCCGCGCCGCCGCCCGCCGGGCAAGGCCTGGTCCTGGGAATGGTGGGCCGCCTCGACGACGTCAAGGATCTGGCCTGTGCCTTGCGCGCCCTGGCGATCCTGAAGGACAAGCGTGATGCCGGTGACGTCCTCCTGATCCTGGTGGGCGATGGACCCTTGACCGCGATCCTCGTCGCCGAAGCTGCCCGCCTGGACATCACCGGCTCGGTCGAGTTCGCCGGCGGCCGCAAGGACGTGGAGAACTGGTATTCGCGCTTCCATGTGTACATGAACACCTCCGTTTACGAGGGCATGAGCAACACCTTGCTGGAGGGAATGGCTTGCGGCCTTCCTTTGATCGTGTCGCGGGTGCCGGGCAACTCGGCTTGGCTTAAGGATAAAGAGAACGCCCTCTTCTTCGAACCCGGGGATGCGGAAGGCCTGGCGACGCGTATCCTGGAGCTGAGGGCGGATCCGGTGGTACGGTCGGAGATGGGGAAACGCAACCGCGTGAAAGTGGAGCGGGAATTCGATAACCGGAAATTCCTCGGGGTCTACGCCGATTTTTACCAGGGATTAGTGTCGAATAAGGTCGGATAAATAAAGTCGGAAAAATAAAGTCGGAAAAACAGGCGTCAGGTCCCGGAGGCGCCCATCGCCCCGGCAAACACGGGCTCCAGGCGATCCGACACGGCATCCCAGGTACGGGATTGCCCCGCCGCCGCGATGGCTTGCCGGTCCCACTGCCTACCCAACGCATCCCGCAACGCCTCCGCCAGAGAGGACGCGCTCCGTTCCGCCAGCAGGGTGCCTTGCGCCGGGGCCGCCACCAGATCCTCGACGCCGCCCACGCGGGTGGCCAAAACCGGAAGCCCCATGGCCTGGGCCTCGCAGACCACGTTGGGCCATCCTTCCCGGGAACTCATGAGCGCGAACAGGTCTGCGGCCGCGTACCAGGCGGGCAACCGATCCTGCGCCACGGCCCCGGGCAACCGGAAACGATCCCCCATGCCCAGACGCGCGGCCATGGCTTCCAGTTGCACCCGTTGCGGCCCTTCTCCGACCACCACCAACATCACGTTCTGCCGGCCCAGGGAGGCCACGGCCTCCAAGGCCAGGTGAAACCCCTTCAGTTCCACCAGATGGCCCACGGACAGGATCACCTTCATGCCTTCTGGCAGGCCCAGGGCCCGGCGGGATTCCCCTTGGGGCATGGGGCGGAACAGGCCGGGATCGATGCCATTGCCGATGATGTCCAGACGGCCTGCCTCGGCACCGAGGCCGGCCGCGATGCGTCCCAGCGCCGAGCTGACGCAGATGACGCGCCTTGAGTCGCGCAGGCTCACCCGGATGAGCGGGACGATGTCCGGCATGCGGGTGAAAAGGTTCAGGTCCGTGCCGCGGGCGGAAAGCACCACCGGCACGCCCAGCTCCCGCCCCAGGCGGCAGGCGGCGGTGCCGTCTGGATAGACGTAGTGGGCGTCGATGACGTCGATCGGGTTTTGCGCGTGGATGCGCCGCACCGTGGCGGCCGCGCCCTGCGCCATCCAGGCGCCGTAATGGCGCATGCCCACCACGGGCGTGACCAGGTAGCGGGGATGATGCACGGGATAGCCCCGCGTCTCCTCCAGGGCCGGGACGCGGGCGTAGGCGTCGTACAAGGGCTTCACCTTGAAGGGCAGACGCGGAAACCAGGGAACGGGAGCGACCACGGTCCAGCGATGGCCGAAGCGCCGGGTGAAGTTCTCCATGCGGTTGCGCACGAAAAGGCCGTGCACCGGTTGTTGTCCGTTGGGGAAAAGGCTGGTAAAGGTGAGGACGTGCACGGAAAGGTCAGAGCCCCAGGAAGCGGTACACTTCGCGGTGGGCTTCGATCAGCTTGTGCCAGGAGCGGTCCTTTTCCACGTGGACCCGAGCCGCCTTGCGCAGGCGCTCGATCTCGGAGGGCTTGTCCAGAGCGCCCAGGACCGTGGCGGCCAGGTCGGCGGCGTCGTCCGCCTTGAACAGGAGCCCGGTGACTCCGTGCTCGATCAGCTCCTTGATGCCGCCCACGTCGCTGCCCACCACCAGCTTTTCCATGGACATGGCTTCCAGGGGCTTCAAGGGCGTGACCGTCTCCAAAAGGCGCGAGCGGATGCGGGGGTAGACCAGCACGTCGATGACGGAATAGTACCCGCCGACCTCAGCATGGGGTACCTTTCCAGTTACCTTGACCTTGTCCGCGATCCCGAGCTTCGCCGCCATGGCGCGCAGCTCATCCTCCTCGCCGTCAAAGCCGCCGCCTACAATCAGGCAGGCCAGGTCGGGCCGCTTGGCGAGCATCAGGGGCATGGACTCCAACAGGAGTTTGAGGCCCTCGTACCGGTATAGGCTGCCGATGAAGCCGAGTACCTTTTTGCCGTCCAGGCCCAGGCGCCCGCGCAGGGCCGTGTCCAGGGGCGGGGGCGGGAACTTGTCCGCCTCCACGCCATTGGGCAGGACAAACAGCTTCTTATCGGGCAGGCCTCGTTCCAAAAGGCCGGTGCGCAGGCCTTGGCAGATGGTAACCACGGCGTCCGCCTTGAAGCAGGCGCGAGTCTCCAGGGCGCGCGTGGCGCGGTAGCGGAGGCTGCCTTCCGTGGTGGTCCCGTGATCCACGGCCGCGTCCTCCCAAAAGGCGCGGATCTCGTACACCACCGGGATCCCCAACTTGCGGCCGGCCCAGATGGCGGGCCAGGCGTTGAGGACGGGGGAATGGGCGTGCAGGACCTGGGGCTTTTCCCGGGCCGCCACATCAAGGATGGATTGCTTCAGCGCCCGCATCTGGCGGTATTCGCGCAGCACGGGTATTTTGCCGTCCTTGCCGTCCACGGGGGTGCGATGCACGCGGACGCCCTCGAATTCCTCCATGGGAACGGTGGTGGCGCCCTGCTTGACGGAAGTGACCACCACGGGATCCAAGCCCAGCACATGCTTCTGGTTCTTAAGGATATAGCTGCTGCGGAAGGTGTAGCCACTGAAGAGGGGAAGGTAGTGGTCGAGGATGTGCAAGACTTTCATTGCGTTCTTTCTGCGCCCGCCGGGGCTTTGGCCGATGCCCCCTCGGCGGCCCCCTGGAATTTCCCATGCCAGAGGGAAAAGGACAGGATCGAGAAAAGCGGGAACGCATTGTTCCTAGCCCCCGACTGGTGTTCGTCCCAAAGCCGCTTCAACCCCGCGTCCTCGAACAGGCCCAGGGACGCGGCACCGCCCTTGCCGAACAGGCGGGCATGAGCGAATTCCTTCATGTCGGTGCGGAACCAGTGGGCGATGGGGATGGAGAATCCGGACTTCTTGCGCGTGAATACCGAGGCGGGAAGGATCGGCTTTAGCGCCTGCTTGAAGATATGCTTGGAGGTCTTGCCGTTGAGCTTCCATCCGGAGGGCATGCGCGCGGCCAGTTCCACCACCTTGTGATCAAGGACGGGCACGCGCACTTCCAGGGAGTGGGCCATACTGGCGCGATCCACCTTGACCAGGATGTCGTCGGTCAGGTAGGTCTTGAAATCCAGGTATTGGACCCGGGACAGGGGATCCTTGCTTTGGCATCGTTTCCAATGTTCTTCGAACACGGAAAGGGAATCGTATCCGCCGAGCGAACGTTTCAGGTCCCCGGAGAAGAGGCGGGCCTTCATCTCCGGATGCACGTGGGTCAGGCTCCGGAAATATCCTTCCACGGGACTGCGGGCCAGGTTCTGGAACATTGTTTTGGCGCGGAACATCTGGGGCAGCCAATCCGCTTTGGGATAGAGGGCGCCCAGGGTCCCGAAGACCGGGGCACGCAGGGCCGAGGGGATCCCCGCGCGCACTCGGTTCTCGAAGCGATCGAAGAGGTAGCGGCGATAGCCGGCGAAATTTTCGTCACCGCCGTCCCCGGACAGGGCCACGGTCACGCGCTTGCGCGCCATCTCGCAGACATAATGGGTCGGGATCATGGAGGAGTCGGCGAAGGGCTCGTCGTAATGCCAGGCCAGCTTTTCCATGGAGGCGATGGCGTTGGGTTCCACCTCGTAGGCTTGGTGCACGGTGTTGAAGGCCGCCGCCGTTTCGGCCGCGTAGGCGGTTTCGTCGAAGGATTTGTGGCTGAAGCCGATGGTATTGGTCAGGATGGGCTGGGCGGAATTGCGGGCCATCAATGCCACCACGGCGGCCGAGTCCACGCCCCCGCTTAAGAAGGCCCCCAGGGGAACGTCGCTTTCCATATGTGACTTGACCGCATCCTCCAGGGTGGCCAGCAATTCTTCCCGCGCCCGATCGAAATCCTTGCCGTTCCCGCGGGACCCTGTCCCGTCGCCGGAATCGTCCGTGAACTCCAGATCCCACCATTCCCGGATCACCGGATCCCCTCCCGGAACGGCCTTGAGCCAATGCCCGGCCGGCAGCTTGCGGATCCGCTGGTAGATGGACTTGGGCGCGGGCACGTACATGAGCGAGAAATAATCCGACAAGGCCTGCAGGTCCATGTCCCTGGGAAAGCCCGGGAACTCCAGGATGGCCTTGCACTCGGAGGCGAACAGCAGGTTCCCCTCGTGGAAACCGTAATACAGGGGCTTGATGCCGAGCCGGTCCCGCGTCAGGAAGATGGATCCATCGCGGTGATCGAAGACGGCGAAAGCAAACATCCCGCGCAGCCTGGGCAGGCAATCCGCGCCCCATTCCTTGTAGGCGTAGAGAAGGGTTTCCGTATCGCTCCGGGTGCGGATGGGATGCCCCTTG
>JALYSE010000221.1 GCA_030854955.1 Fibrobacterota bacterium
GTGCGGAGGTGAAAGGTTCAATATTGAAAACAGGTATCGTACCCAGGCAATAACGGCTTGTGAAGGCCTAGTGCAAACCCTAATCTCCGATTCCACTAGGACCTTCGCCGATTGGACCGATCAGGACTTTCCGCCATTCAGGTGCGAGCGGGGTAAGTCCGGTTGTCCGGAAGCATGAAAAGTGGTACTATTGAAATGTGCGTAGCTGGCGATTCCCCTTATTCTCCCTCCCTTTGGCCCTTCTTTTCGCCATCCAGGTGCTGCTTTCCCCGCCTGCCTTGGCCGGACTTACCCTCTGTATCGGTGAGAATGGACAAATAGAACGTACGGAAAATATGGATGATAGGGACCTGGAGTCAAAAGCGGATGATTGTTGCCCACTACCCGCAAACCCGGACCACGAGGCCGGGTTTGCGGCCCAATCCCCGGACTGCGAATCCTGTATTGACGTCGAGATGGGTGTGCATGGGTCCGGTCCATTAATTCAACCTGGGACCGTCCTGAACGGAATGTTCTTTGCCGCTCCCGTCATCCTTGAGCATTCTAAGCCTTCCCTTGCCCCTTCCCCGGCTCGATATGGCTGGCAACTGCCGGCTCTCGCTTCCCCGATGACGCTCCTGTCCGTCATACTCCGCGTTTAATCCGACCCCCTTTCCGCAGAAGGAAGCGATCAGGGAAAGGATTCGGATGATTCGATCAGGTTTACGTCTGGGTTTCTTATGGTTTTGCCTGATACCCGGGCTGAAAGCGTTTGCGTCGCAGTCCGACGTATTGGTGGGTTCTCTGACCCTTTCCCGGGCGCTTGAGCTCGCCCTATCCCATTCTCCCGACCTTGCGGCGGCGCGTCACGACGTCGTCATCCGCGCCGGTCTAGTTCTACAGGCCCGTCTGCCCGGTAATCCGGAGTTGGGTTTCGAGGCCGAGAACCTCGAGGCCACGGGGGCCTTGAGGGATGCGGACCGGGAGCTGACCACCCGGGTCAGCCAGACCGTTGACCTTGGGATCTTTTCCCGCGCCTCCGTTGCTGCGCGGGAATTGGAATCGGCCCGGTTGGAATTGCAGGGTGTGCAAAGCCAAGTCCGAACGCGGGTGCGGCAACAATTCGTTTCTATGCAGGCCGCCCAGGAAAGGCTGGGCCTTTCACGGGAGCTTGTCCAATTGGCCGGAACGGCGTTGGGCTTGGCCGTGGAGAAGGTCCGCGCGGGCAAGGCACCTCCTACGGACTCACTCCAGGCCTTTGTGGCCTTTTCGCTTGCGAGAATCGATTCGGGTAGAGCCGAGGAAGTATTGTCCCAGGTCCGCCGGGCGCTCGCATCCGCTTGCGGCTTAGCCGAGGCATCCTTCGATTCCGTCCAAGGCCGATTGGGTCCCGTCATTCCTGTGCCGGAATGGAAGACCATCGAGTCCGGTATTTCCGGAACTCCGGATTGGAAACGCTCCGCCTTGGAAGGAAAGGTGCGTGACGCCGAACTCCGCGCGGAAAAAACCGCGAGGATCCCGCCCCTTACCCTGGAGGCGGGATTCCGGCATGTTGCGGGCAAAGAAGGCCATACCCTGGTGGCCGGGGTCTCATTGCCGTTACCCCTGTGGAATTGGAACCAGGGAGCCATCCGATCCGCCCGGTCCCGGAAGGCGAAATCCGAGGAGGAGGGAAAGGCGCAACGGATCGATATCCGCGAAAGGCTTGCAGGCCTGCATGGCCGGGCGGCATCATCCTACCGCGAAGCAAGCCTGTTGGAAAGCCAGGTTCTGCCTGCGGCCGGCGCCACCTTCGAAGGAGCGCGCGAGGCTTACCGGGTGGGGAAATTCGGCAGCCTGGATGTGCTCAATGCCCAGAGGTCCCTGTTCGAAGTGCGGGCCCGCCATCTCGATGCCTTGACCGAATATCACTTGGCCATGTCCGGACTGGCGGAAATGTTGGGCAACCCGGTCGGTGCTTCCGATCCCGGACCGGATACGAAATGATGAATATCGAACCTATAACCCTCTCAAGGAGTTGGACCATGAACAGCAAGATCATCCTGGTATTGGCGGCATTGGCTTTTGGATCGCCTCTATGCGCGGAAGGCGCGGACAAAGCCCATTCAGAGCCGGAAAAAGCGGCGCCTGCGAAGGAGGCCACCCCTGCCGCGAAACCGGCGGACGTACTTGAAATCAAGCCCCCTGGAAAAGTTGCGAAATGCAAACCTCACAACGCCGCCAAGGCGGATTGCTTCATTTGCGATAAAACCTTGCGCGAAAAAGGACGGTTGTGGTGCAAGGAACATGCGCGTTATGAAGACCGCTGCTTTCTCTGCCACCCGGAAATCAAAGATGCCAAACGGCTCTTTTGCAATGAGCACAGCCTCTATGAGGACGAATGTTTCCTGTGCCATCCGGAACTGAAAAAAGCGAAGCAGGCCGGCGCGGCCCCCAAGAAAGGATGATGGCGATGCGGCATGGATTCCTCCGGTCGGGTCTGGCGGCGCTCTGCATTCTCGGCCTGTCGGCCTGTGACAAGAAGGCTGAAACGGCCGGTGGTGCGCAGGGTGAGCCGGCAACCCGGGCCATGCCGGAAGCGCAGACGAACGGCGGCAATGACGTGGAGTCGGCCGTCGCCAAAGTTAAAAAGTGTCCGCATAACGCCTTCAAAACCGAATGTTTTATTTGCGATGCGGCTTTAAGGGAAAAGGGACGGCTCTGGTGCAAGGAACATGACCGGTACGAGGACCGGTGCTTCCTGTGCCACCCTGAAATCAAGGAGGAGGGGCGCTTGTACTGCCAGGAGCATGGACTTTACGAAGATGAATGTTTCCTATGCCATCCAGAATTGAAAAAAACCGGCCAGGTGGAAACCGGCGGCGAAGACGCCGTCAAGACCCACGCAATCGGCGCTCCGGGTCTTTTCTGCAAGGAACACCGGGTGCTGGAATCGGATTGCGGCATCTGCCATCCGGATCTCCTGGCCGCATTGCAACCGGGCCAGGGTCTTAAGGTGCGCTTGGCCTCCGTCCAGAGCGCGAACAAAGGCGGCGTGGAAACGGGGAAACCCGACGCGGATGAAAGCGAAGGCGGCCAAGCCTTCCTGAGCCGCGTGGCTTACAACCAGAATCAATTCGCCCATATCACCTCCTTGGTGCCGGGTGTGGTCCGGACGGTACATGTCGATTTCGGAACTCAGGTCAAGAAGGGCCAGGTCCTGGTCGAGATCGCGTCACCGGACATCGCCAGGGCCAAGTCCGCTTATCTTACCGCATTGTCCGAACTCAATCTCAAGGAACTGGCCTACCAACGCGAAAAGGGACTGGCCGAAAAGAACGTCTCCTCGCGCCAGGAATTTGAACAGGCGGAAGCGGAATTTCGCAGAAGCCGGAACGAGACCGCATCGGCCAGGCAGGAATTGATCAACTTCGGGATTTCCGAAACCGACTTGTCCGCTTTGGTCAAAACCGGCGCGACCACCTCATCCCTTTCGATCCGGGCGCCCTTCGCCGGAACCGTCATCGAACGGAAGGCGGTCCCGGGCGAAGCCGTGACTCCCGAAGCCCCGCTGTTCGCATTGGCAGATCTCTCCTCCATGTGGCTGGAATTATCGATCCCTTCCGATGCCGGAGCGGGCTTGCAGGTGGGCGACCCCGTGGCCGCGGTCTTTGACGCCCTTCCCGGGGTCCAGATTCCGGGAAACATCATCTGGGTTTCTTCCGGGATCGATGAAACCAGCCGGATGCTGAAGGCCCGCGCCCTGGTCAGGAATCCGAAGGGAATCCTCAAGGACGGAATGTTCGGGAAGGTGAGAATACCGGGCATCAAGGGCGGAAAACGCCTTGGGCTGCCATCCGGAGCCGTGCAGCACATCGACGGCGCGGACTATGTCTTCGTGAAATTGGAAGAGGATCTCTATGAAATCCGCAAGGTCTGGCTCGAAGACGGCCTCGACGGCAGGTTCTCCCTGCTGGATGGGCTCGCTTCCGGCGAGGAAGTCGTGCTTACGGGCAGCTTCGCGATGAAGACCGAGTTCCTGAAATCCCGCTTAGGCGCGGGCTGCACCGACGGGCATTGAGCAATGCCCGATTCCATCCTCGATTTCTCCCTGAAGCACCGGTTCCTGATCCTGGCGTGCTTCGCTTTGATCCTGGGCCTGGGTACCCACGCCATGCTCAAGACCCCGGTGGACGCCTTTCCGGACACCACTCCCATTCAGGTGCAGATCAATACCGTGGCCTCGGCCCTGAGCCCTTCGGAAATCGAACAGCAAATCACCATGCCCGTGGAGCTTTCCGTTTCGGGGCTTCCCGGTCTGGCCAATGTCCGATCCATCTCCAAGTTTGGTCTATCCCAGATCGTTGCCACCTTCGACGATGGCACGCCCATCTACGATGCGCGTCAACTTATCCTGGAGCGCATCAGCGGGGTCGAACTTCCGGAGGGCATCGAGCGTCCGCAGATGGGACCCATCGCCACCGGACTGGGCGAAGTCTTCCACTATACCGTGAGGTCGAATGACCCGAAGCGGCCTCTCGACGAGATCCGGACCCTGCATGACTGGGTCATCAAACCGGAAATGCGGAAGGTAAAGGGTGTCGCCGATGTGAATTCCTGGGGCGGGTTCGAGCTTCAGTATCAGGTTATCGTGAACCCCGATGTCCTGGTAAAATATGGACTCACGCTTCAGGACGTATTCGAAGCCTTGGAGAACAACAACAGCAACGTGGGCGGCGGGGAGATCATCACTTCGGGACAATCCCTCCTGGTCCACGGCAAAGCCCGCGTGACCAATATGACGCAGATCGGGAATATCACCGTGAGCGCCGCGAAGGGCGTTCCGATTCGCATCCGGGACATCGCCGAGGTCCGCAAGGGCCATGAGATCCGCAGGGGGGCGGTGACGGGCCAAGGAAAAGGGGAAGTCGTCCTGGGCCTCTGCTTCATGCTCATGGGGGAGAACAGCAAGGCGGTCACGGAAAAACTGAAGGTCCGTCTCGATGAGGTGAAGCAATACCTTCCCAAGGACATCCAAGTTGATCTGGTCTACGACAGGACGGACCTCGTCAAGGAGGTCATCGAGACCGTCCGTCACAATCTTATCGCGGGCGCGCTATTGGTCATCCTGGTCCTATTCCTGATCATGGGGAATTTCCGCGCGGGCATCCTGGTGGCCGCCACCATACCCATGGCCATGTTCTTCGCCTTCCTGGGCATGTACCAGCTTTCCATCGCGGCCAGCCTGCTCAGCCTGGGGGCCATGGATTTCGGCATTCTGGTGGACGGGTCGGTGGTCATGACGGATATGCACATCAAAGGCCTGGCGGAAATGCGCAAACGGCTGGGCCGGCAATTGACCAAGGCGGAACGCCTGCAAAGCATCCTCGCCTCCAGCAAGGAAGTCCTCCGCCCCACCCTGTTCGGAATGGGCATCGTCATCTTGGTCTTCGTGCCCATCCTGACCCTGGAAGGAATTGAAGGCAAGATGTTCAAACCCATGGCCTGGACCTTTATCTTCGCCATACTGGGTGCCTTGATCATCGCCGTGACCCTCACCCCTATCCTCTCCTATTTCTTCCTATCCAAGGACATGAAGGAAAACCAGAGCCGGTTGGTCCGGTTCCTCGATACCCGCTATGTCCGCATCCTGGAATGGACCTTGGCCAGGCGCAAAGCCTTGTTCTTCAGTCTTGTGCTCCTCCTTTTGTTGACGGGTGTTCTCGCCCTGCAGCTGGGAGGTGTCTTCATCCCGCGACTGAGCGAGGGTTCGCTCGCCATCAATGTCATCCGCCTCGCGGGAGTCTCCATCGAAGAGTCCGTGCGGTCCAATACCCGCCTGGAAGCCTTGCTTCTCAAGGAGTTTCCGGACGAGATCGATCATGTCTGGAGCCGTATCGGCACAGCCGAGGTGGCCACCGACCCCATGGGCCTGGAATTGACCGATGTCTTCATCAAGTTGAAGCCGCGGAGTTCCTGGACCAAGGCCCGTTCCCAGGACGGCCTGACCGCTAGGATCGACTCTTCCGTACGCGACTTCCCGGGAGCCAACCTCGTATTCACCCAGCCCATCGAAATGCGGATGAACGAAATGGTCTCCGGAATACGGTCGGACGTGGGCATCAAGATTTACGGGGACGACTTCGGGGAACTGGTCCGGTTGAGCGATGCGGTCCAGAAGGTCCTGGTGGGCATCCACGGATCGTCCGATGTTTCCGGTGAGCAGATTACCGGCCAGCCTACCCTGGAAATCAGCGTCAACCAGGAGCAGATAGCCCGGCTGGGGATCCCGGCCCGGAATGTCCTCGACATCATCGCCTCCGTCGGGAATTATCCGGTCGGAGATATCGTGGAAGGCCAGCGCCGTTTTCCCCTGGTGGTGCGGCTTCCCGACGAACAGCGGAGCAAGGTCAAGGCGCTGGCCAATACCCTGGTGCCTACGGCGTCCGGCGTTACCGTGCCGCTCCGCCAGGTGGCCGATATCGTGGAAACGGAAGGGCCGTCGACCATCAACCGGGAATGGGGCCGGCGGCTCATCAAGGTGCAGACCAATGTCCGGGACCGGGACGTGGCTTCTTTCGTCAAAGAGGCCCGGAAGCGGATCTCGGAGGAAGTCAAAATGCCGGAAGGTTATGTGGTGGAATGGGGCGGCCAATTCGAGAACCTGGAAAGGGCGAAACTTCGCCTGATGATTGTGGTTCCGGTTACCCTGCTGCTCATCTTCATCCTGCTTTTCATGAGTCTCAAGAGCATGCAGGACGTCCTCATCATCTATACCGGCATCCCCTTGGCCGCCATAGGCGGCGTGCTGGGCCTATGGCTGCGGGGTTTGCCCTTTAGCGTGAGCGCCGCCATCGGATTCATCGCCCTGAGCGGTATCGCCGTATTGAACGGCCAGATCATTGTTTCCGCCATCCGCAATCAGATCCGGGATGGATCCGCTTTAGGCGAGGCTGTCAGGAAAGGCGCGCTGTCCAGGTTGCAACCGGTCCTGGCCACCGCCATCGTGGATGTGGTGGGCTTCATCCCCATGGCGCTGTCTTCGGGGTTGGGAGCCGAAGTGCAACGCCCCCTGGCGACGGTCGTCATCGGAGGCATGATTACTTCCACCTTCCTGACCTTGCTGGTATTGCCCGCCTTGTATGTGGCGGTAGACTCCTGGAAACGGAGGTGACATCCGCTGAACAGGACACCCTCACCCTTGAGGAAGCGTTGAACGCTTGTCATGGTTACCATGAACAAGACTCTCAGGGCCGAGGGGAAACCGATTTTAGACACCATCTGGTTCTCCCGATAATGCGGGTGTAATCCATTCTTAAAACCCTCATCCGAATCCGATGAATGCCAACTCAGGCTAAACGCACCGCCCTAATGATGTTAAACTTCATTGAGGAGTAAATCCTGAAACTATCGAGTAAGGAATGACTTTGAAAAAGTCCCCTCTTCCTATCGCCTCGGCTATTCCAGCCAGGGCCATTCCAGCCAGGGCCGCCCTAGCCGCCTTTGCCGCGATTCTGTGCTTCGCTCCACCCGCACTCCATTCCGCCTGCGGTTTGAATTTCTGTCCCCGCCTCGAACCGGAAGATAAGAACACCCTCGAGATCGGTTTGATGGTGAAGCAGGTCGGGTTCGACCTCGGTGGTAATTCGGGGATGTACACGGATTTTATGCCGGAAGTCCTTTTCAAACTGAAGGATAGATGGGTGTTTGGCGTGAACCTTCCCATCATCCTTCTCGACGTAGGAGGGCATGCCGAAACCGGCATTTCCAACCCGATGGCC
>JALYSE010000222.1:0-6774 GCA_030854955.1 Fibrobacterota bacterium
CGGATTGCAAGACCAAGGTGGCCCTGCCCCCGTTCCGGTTCTATTACAAGAACGAGAAGGTCAGCCCCCTGCGCCTGGGCGAGGATTTCTACGGAACCATCATCTCATCTTCCAATCCCCAGGATGAATGGGGAATGTGGAACAAGTACGCGACCGCAGACAACCATAAGGTGCGTCAGGACTTCGCCGACTATGGTGCGACCTCCTGGAGTATGGACAAGGTCATCGATCCCGCAGGCGGGGTCCTCGAGGTCGCCTATGAGCGGGACACCTATAAGGGTGAAAGCTATGCCGACGATACCAAGGACTATCCCGTATCCTGGCGGAAATGCGATGCGACCAATGGCAAGGATGCTAACCACCTTTGCATCGATATCCTTCCCCGCCGGTGGGAAGCGGCCTGCAATAAAAACCATATGCTCCAGGGCGAATACACCTTCCGCCCGACCGCTCCCTGGACGGACGCGGATTACGCCTATATCGGAAAGATGTACAAGTCTCCCGGCGTGGCCGATACGGACAAGGAGATCTATTTCCAGCTCGACGGCAATTACCAATTCAAGGTCGGTTGCGGTGCGAGCCTCCTGGGTTGGAAGGCCAACAGTTGCAACCGTCATCGTTCGGTTGGAATGATCGGATCGGGTCGCATCAAGTCCATTACGGTCAGTAATAATATCGTGGTTCCCTTCCTGGACAAAGACCCCAATGCCACTGCGCCGAATTCCATAGCGGCCGAAGTTAGGACCATTGAACTGGACGTTCCTTATTACCTGGTGGACCGGACCATGAAGAGGGCTGGGGAGGCCTTGACGGATCGCAACAACCGGACCACGGTCTATCCTATCAAAGGCATGGTCTGGATCAAAAACGTCGATGCCACCCTGCGTGGCGGCGATCTGCGTGTGTCCAGGCTGATCCGGCGCGATATCGGCGGTCTGGTCCAGACCACCAAGTATGCATACGCTGTCGGCCAGATGGCCCAATATCCAGATTCCGTCCTGTCTACGGCCTTCGCGGAACGTTTTTCGCCTCTAAAATCCATTGTCGTGATGCCCTCGACCTTCCTGCCTTCCATTTCCCGTATTCCCGGAGTGGATGACGATGAAACCGCCTTCCTTCCAGCTCCGGTCGTCACCTATCCGAAAGTCACGGTAACCAATATCTCCGAAGACCAAACCCAAATCTTGAACGGGAAGACCGAGTATGAATTCATCACGCCGGAATCCGGAATCCCCATGCGGGCGGGGGCCCCCGCGCCCTTCATGAAGGTCATCCTGTCCTTGGATCGGGAAGACGAGACCGTGGCCTATGGATCCATCAAGATCCAATTGCTCAATGCGGCCAAAGCCAACGTCGGTACGGAATTGATCATGGATCAATTGACGGGCACTAGGAAGAATATTTTCATCAAGGAAGTTTCCGATCCGACCGCCGCATTTACCGCTGCGCAATCCGTCCGGTTGACCTATACCCTGGGCTCAACCGTGGTGTTCAAGGATGTCGCTTTCAAAGATGAAACCGGACCCACGAACTTGCAAAATTATTCGGAAGTCAAGATTACCACCTATTTCAATTCCAAAGCCATCCCCGCTACTCTGGACGCGGGCCTTAGCGATATGAAGAAATGCGATTTCACGCCGCTACTGGTAAGGACGACCAAGTTTGGCGAACCCGTCAATACCACTTATGCCGACTTCAGCGGATTCCTGGGCCGGGCGAAGAGCACCAACTATTACCGTTGGAATCCCGGCAATCCCGATGTCCAGAACAAGGTTTCTGATCCCACCGCTGCCGCTAAATACAAGCTGATCCGGCAGGATTCGATCATCTATACGGCCGTGGCCACGAGTGGAGACGATCGCTTCCTGGGGACTGCCAAGATGGATCCCCTCAAGATCGGCAAGGATGAGGAAAAGTGGGAGTATACCCGGAAAATCCATTGCAATGAAGCGACCGCCTTCAATTCGACCGGTTTCCCGGACAATTGCAGTTTCGCCACGGGCTCCTCGGCCTACGCTTCCTACAAAAACCTGGAAGTCACCCCGGTTTCAGGAGCCGTTTGGACTCCCAAGCAAATGGCCTATGTGCGGTATCCCGCCTTCGTTTCCGAAACGATAACCAAGACCGGCTTCAATGGTTCCCAAGGTCCGAGTGACTATATGGTCAATCGCGCCAGGAATTTCCGTTTCGATCCCATTACGGGAACGCCCACCTTGTCCGTGGGCTATACCGGGCCCTCCAATCAGGACCCTTCCAAAGCCACGCGGTCGACGCCAGCCTATCATGTCAACACCGCGTTGGCCAGGACCATGTTCGAGCGTAATATGCTGAATCAGGTTTTCCGGGAAGATGCCTATACCTGGGACAAGGCAACCCGATCCGGCGTAAACCAAGATGGCGCGGTTCTCAATTTCGACACCGATAATCTTACCGACCCGAATATCCTGCCGCCCCGTCTGACCCGGGTCAAGCTCAATCCATTCTCCCAGGGCTATCTGGACAAGACCAAGGTCACGGGTACTCCAAGGCCTTTGGCACTTAGGGACAATCCCATCTTGGGGATGGGTGATTTCAAGCCGAGATTCAACCTCCTGGATGCCAACGGGATATCGCAACTATCGAACAATGCCGCATTGTTCACGCCTTCCTTCACTGATGGCAGCTTCCTTAAGAAATTCGATGGGGTCCAGATCGATTCCATAAATGATTTCCTGAAACCGCTCCAGAAAAGAAATGTTTACGGCCAATTCACCGCCAGCCGATATGAGCCGGGAGGATTCCATCAAATTGGGATCTTCGGGAATGCCTGGTATGGGGAGACGGCAGTTTTGACCGCGGAAGGGAGACAGGGGAACTTCCCAGACGTAAGCCGTGCCGATGGGTGGCGCTTTACCGGGGGCACGCCAACCTTAGATGGAAACTTCGTTCGCTTAACCGATGGGTTCACCTTGAGCCATAACCTCAACCTGAAAACGGGAGGGACCTACCTGGTGGAAGCGCAACTGCATTCGACCGCGGCGCATACTTGCCAGGTCAGCTTTTTCACGGATGCGGGTGGGGTGGGAGACGCGCAGACCCTTGCGGTCATTCCTGGTCTCAATACCTATCAATTGACCCTCAAAGCCTCGGTCTACACGACTTTACCTACCAAGGATGTCAACCGGGTCAAACTGGTTTGCACGGAGGCGGGGGCGTACCGTATTGCGTATATCCGGGCGTATCCAGGGAGCGCAGAAACCTTGACCTATCTCTATGATGCCCGGGGCAATATGGTGCAAAGCGTGAATGAACAGAACGTATCGTCCTATTACGAGTATGACTTGTTCGGGAACCTAGCCTCCATCAGGAATGATGATGGGGTTCTGTTCACGGCGCATAAGAGGGAGTTGGTCAATGTTAATGCGCCTTAATCTCATAAGGACCATTTGCCGAAGTCTCATTCATATAGGCTTGGTCTTTTTCTGCCTTTCTTTCCTGGTCGCAGCGCCCTCTGTGGCCACTGAAGTCAGTTGGTTCTCGAACAAGGTCTTCAACCCCTTTTTCAGGGCAGGACACCAGGTAATCGTCCATAACAGTAAACTATTTGTAATTGCGGGATTTCAATATTCCGGGTCAACCTGGTACAATGATGTCTGGTCCTCCCCGGACGGAATCAACTGGACTGAAGAAATTCATAGCGCTCCTTTTGCGCCCCGTGGATGGTTCAATGCCTGCAGTTTCAATGGAAGAATATGGGTATACGGAGGAAATAGCGATGTTAACTCCAACATTCAAGACCTTTGGTCTTCGGCAGATGGAAAGACTTGGCGCAAGGATTCCGATTCTCCAGCCTTCGGACTACGATTAGGACCGGCGATGTTGTCGTTTTCGGGAAAGCTGTGGATTATAGGCGGATACGGGTTATTCGGAAGAAAGACGGATGTGTGGAATTCCACGGACGGATTGACCTGGACACAAATATGGGACGATGGCGTACCCAATTTGCCCATTTCGGACGCCACGGTTTTCAACGGACAGATGTGGATTGCTACGGAAACAGGTATTTGGGCGACCAGCGATGGGGTATGGGATTTATGGTCCAATACCCCATCGTCAGTGGTTTATGTTGGAGACCTGGTTAGCCACAATGGAGTCCTTTGGCTAAGCAGTAACTACAATGGAGCTGCCGTCTGGAATTCCACAACAGGTTCTTCCTGGAACCAGCTTGCAGGCTTGACGGATGTTAACAGCCATCAATGGAAGATGGTTTCCTTTCTGAACAAAATCTGGAAGATCGGTGGGAATGACGCCAACGTTTACTCAGCGGAAAATTTCTACACCCTGACACGTAACTCCTTAAATGGGGGCACTTCAGTGACCCCATATGCTACGAAATATAAAGAAGGGCAAATCCTCAGTTTGAATGCTGGCGCCTCAAAGGACTACCAATTTTCAAATTGGAGCGAGGATGGTACCGGGACGGCGAATCCGCTTTCAGTCATAATGGATAGAGATAAGAACATAACGGCGAATTTCATTCTAATTCCGCAAAGGACCCTCACCATCAACTCCACAAACGGGACCGTGACCAAAAACCCGAACCTAGCAACTCACACCAATGGCGTCTCGGTCAACATTACGGCCACACCGGCTGCGGGGTTTCTCTTCTCGGGATGGTCGGGTGATGCGACGGGATCTGCGAATCCATTGTCCGTCCTGATGGACAGGGATAAAAACATTACAGCGAATTATACTGCCATTTCTCAAAGGACTCTCACGATCAACGCCACGAATGGGACCGTGGCTAAAAGCCCGAATCAATCTACATACACCAACGGCAGTATAGTTAATATCACTGCAACCCCCGCAGCAGGATACCTCTTTTCCGGCTGGAGCGGAGATGCCTCTGGAACAACAAATCCATTGGCTGTTCTGATGGATAAAGACAAAAACATTGATGCCAACTTTACTCCGATAACGGAACGAACCCTCACCCTTTCCTATATAAATGGCTCGGTTTCAAAAAGTCCCAATCTAGCCACTTTCCCGAATGGAAGCTCGGTGACTCTTACCGCCACTCCGATCGCAGGATATTCCTTCACGGGGTGGACCGGAGATGCCACAGGCACCACCAATCCCTTATCGGTCCTGATGGATCGCAACAAATCCATCGCCGCGAATTTCACCCTGAACAAATTCGCATTGACCGTTACGGCAACCAACGGCACAGTCGATCACAATCCGCCCACGTCCCCCTATGACTACGGCACCCTCGTGGAATTGCGCCCCAGGGAGACTAATCCCGCCTATGTCTTTACCGGCTGGAGTGGAACTGACGGTTCAGGCAAGCTGAACCCATTTTTAGTAACTATGGACAAGGCCAAGTCCGTCACCGCCAACTTTTTGCCTGCCGACGTCAAACTAACCCTTACACCGACCACGAATGGCTCCATCACTGCCCAATCCAAACCGAATGGCGCAGGATTCTACCGTCTGAACCAGATCGTGATCCTCTCTGCGATTCCCGCCAAGGGATATAAGGTATCGCAATGGACGGTCGGAAGTGCGGCCATGGGAAATGCCACATCGCTTGCCATGTACATGGATGGCGATAAGACCGCCGCCGTCACCTTCATTCCCATTCCCTTTTATACGGTAGGCCTCACCCAGGTCCTGAATGGAAAACTGAAGGTAGCCCCCGCGCCCGGACCCTCTGGATTCCTGGAAAATACCTTGGTGACTCTGACCGCTGTGGCTGAAGAGGGTTTCCAATTCTCGGGATGGACCGGTTCCATTACCGCCAAGGACCCCGTCTATTCTTTTTACCTGAATGGCAATAAGACCGTTTCCGGAAATTTCACCGCATTGCCAACCGTGACCTTGACGGTTATCGATGCAACCGGTAATCCGACCCTGTTTACGGTAAAGCAGGGCGTCTGGCAATCCATTACGACGACGGTTCCGAATTACAAGGGATTTGATGTATGGAAAGAAACCGCCAAGGCCAACGACAAGGTTGCGGTGACCTTGGAAAAGAGAAGCTCGGCATCCACGCGGGTCAAGATTTCCGGAGGCAATGCCACGGTCACAGCAACTTTCCTCGATCCGAAGCTGAAAGTCGAAGCCATCGAGAATGCCAAAGGCTCGGCGGACGTGAATGTAAGCAAGCCCCAGGTACGGGTGACAACTTTGAATGGAGCCTCTCTGACCGGGCTGGAAATCCTGTATTACTTCAAAGCCGAATGCGCGCGCAATCCGACGTCCACCTTCGTGGCACCGGCCGGATGGGCCTATACCATCGAGGACGCCGATGGGAATACCATTTACGGCGGCAATTGGTTTGTCCGGTTCAAATACACGAACACCTTGGCCGGCAACTCCAGCTTGACCACGCCTTCCGGATTCACGCTGAACCTGACCAACGTAACCGGTTGCGCCACTTGCAATATCTGGGACCGCAGCAATGATCCTTCAGCTACCCATACCGTTCAGAAATGGACCAAGACGGAATTGGTTCCGGTCTACAAGGTCATTTCCGGCACCACTAATCCGGTCGAAGCCAACCGGCTTGCCGGCAATATTCCCGCTCCCCTCATCATAGATCCGGCTCCCGATATCCCGCCCGCGGAGGAGCTCAAGTATGTGCCGGTAACTGACCCCATCAAAACCGCCTCACCGCAGCCTAATTTGACATTTTATCAGGCCTTTCCCGAGGGCGATTTCCTGGTCAATGGATCTTTCGAGAACGATTCGCTGGCTTGGAAAAAATGGGGAACACCCACTTGGTCGGTGATG
>JALYSE010000222.1:6784-7735 GCA_030854955.1 Fibrobacterota bacterium
CCGACGGGGTCTACCGCGGAAGGCGTTTATGTTGAGATTTCGGAAACCAGCCCGGCTTACGCCTTCCTCACGGGTAAGAACGTGACTATGGCTCTGTGGGCCAGGAATGCTTCGGCTACGATGCCGAATGAAATACAGCTTGGGCTACTGAATGGGACCGATAATGGGTCCCTCAATCCGAAGTGCTATCTCAATGAATCCTGGCAGTTCTGCACCCAGACTTTCAATGATCTTCAAGGGGTGGATGATGGGAGCGGATTGAAGAAATTCCGGTTCGCCGTTGTCGAGGCGACCGCTGCTGCCAATCTGGCGATCTACGTGGATGCGGTGACCCTTACGGTAGGGGATAAGGCGATGCCTGCGGTGATTTCCTATAAACTCACGAACACCCGGAATACGCCCATACAAACCAAGTCATTCATTCCGCAGCCGAATTTCGGATATGATCCACTGGCCTCCCGTTTGGTTACCTCCAATATCCTTTATGATAATTTGGGTCGCGCGGCCAAAACCTTTCTGCCCCATGTAGCGGATTGCGCCGGGCCCGCCTGCAACACCTACTTCAGTTGGACAGATTTTACGGGAACCGCCGCCATTGCCAATACCCAGTACATTGCAGGAAATCCGGAAGGCTTGCCCGATGCCGGAGGCATTGCCTATTCAGAACCTGTCTATGAACAAGATCAGGCTACCTCCATGATCCGCACGGGAATGCCGGGAACCAATTTCCAAAAGAATTCCGGGCATACTACACAATCCTTCTATTCGGGTGCCGCGACTTTGGATATCACGGGCGCCACCGGCTTGGGAGCGGATTTCAAATCTCCAGCTAATCGCGCAAATCCAAAGTATTCGTATCAATATGGGTTGGATGAAAATGGACATGGATCAATGGAATGGAAGGACGGATTCGGCCAAGTGCTCCGCACGGCGGCTCCGGTTACCGAAAAT
>JALYSE010000021.1 GCA_030854955.1 Fibrobacterota bacterium
CGACAGGCTGAGGCGCGTTTTGATGGGATGGCGGGAAAGCTCGGCGCGGATTTCCGCCATGGGACGGCTGAGATCGATGGAAACGGATTTCGCTTCCGACACGTTTCCGCCTGGGGGCAGGAAGCGGGCGGGATCAGTTTCAAGTTGTTCTAGGAAGACCCCATCGCGGGTGATTTTGGCCTTGATATTGCGGTCGGCGCTGCAGCTGACGCCAATGCCGACGGGGCAGGAGGCGGCATGGCGCGGGAGGCGCAGCACGCGCACGTCGTGGACGAAATATTTTCCGCCGAACTGCGCGCCGATGCGGCTCTCCTGGGCCATCTGCACGATGCGCCGTTCCCAATCGGAATCCCGGAAGGCCTGGCCGTTGCCGGCGCCTTCGGTGGGGAGGCCGTCATAATATCCGGCGGAGGCAAGTTTCACGGCCTTGAGGGTGGCTTCCCCCGAGGTTCCCCCGATAACGACGGCGAGATGGTAGGGCGGGCAGGCTGCGGTTCCCAGGGAGAACAGTTTTTCCCGCAGGAATTTCTCCAGGGACTTTTCGTTCAACAGGGATTTGGTTTCCTGGAAAAGGTATGTCTTGTTAGCGGAGCCTCCGCCCTTGGCCAGGAAGAGGAAATGGTATTCGTCTCCATGGCCGGCATGGATATCGATCTGGGCGGGGAGATTGCTGCCGGTGTTCTTCTCCTCGAACATGGAGACCGGGGCCATCTGGGAATAGCGGAGGTTCTCCTGCTGGTAGGTGAGGTAGATGCCTTCCTCCAAGGCCGCCTCGTCGTTCCCGCCGGTCCAGACGGCTTCGCCCTTTTCCCCGATCACGATGGCGGTGCCGGTATCCTGACACGAGGGAAGCTGACCCTTGGCCGCGATCACGGCGTTTTTGAGCAGAGTGTCCGCCACGAAGCGATCGTTGTCGGAGGATTCCGGATCCTCGAGGATAACCCGCAGCTTTCCCAGATGGGCCGGACGCAGCATGAAGTTCACGTCCGTCAGAGCCTGCTGGGCAAGTTTTTTGAGGGCTTCCGGCTCGACGCGTAGCACTTCCCTGTCGCCGAATCGTTCAACGGATACACCTTCGCGCGTGAGCAAACGGTACTTGGTCGCGTCCGCGGCCAGGGGGAACTGGGTTTGGTAGCTGTATTCCGTCATGATTGAAAAATTAGAAAACTTGGCCGTTGGGGCCGCATCCGCCGCAACCGCAGTAAGGGTTGAAAGAGTCGTATGGGTCGTAAAAACGCTTAAGACCCGAAAAGCCGTTTTTCGTTGCTACATTTCATAAGGGCGAGAACGTCCAATCTCCACGGGGTCTCCGTGCCGGCCCCAAACATTCGAACTTCAGAATGGGAACGACCATGAATAGTCGCATATTCCTCGCTTTGGCCTTGGCCGCCGCCATGTCCCAGTCAAGGACCCTGCTTATCCTGCCTCTCTCCGGGGATCTGGAAAAGGCCTCCGACGTATCCACCGTCCATGACCTCTATAAGGACGCCTTGCAGGCGGGATACAAGGGAGACGTGAAAACCTTCCCGAACGATTCGGCCCACGCCTGCGCGGACAAGGATTGCGCGGTGAAATTGGCCGCCGAGGCCGGCGCGGACGAAGTGGTTTATTCGACCGTCAAGCGCCTAGGCACCAAATGGATTTTCAGCTCCACTATCATGGATGCCGGCGGCGGCAACCTATTCATCCAGAGGGGCACGGCTCAGGACTTGGAAGACTTGGAGTCCGTCACGCGCCGTGTTTCCGACGCGATCCTGGCGCGAAAATCCGTCGATCAGGTCGCCTCCCTCGACAACATCACCGGCAAAGAGGAAAATACCGAACCCACGCGCCGCCGGGCCATGCTGACTTCCGGCTTCTCCTTGGGCTACCTGCTTCCCATGGGGGGCAGCTATGCTTATCTTGAGAACACTTCCGGTGGGGGAGGGGACTGCTCCAACATCTCCAACGGCTGCGACGAGCGGCAGCGCTATTCCCAGATGGTCCGTTTCGCGTGGCTCAACGCTTGGGAGTTCCGGGAAAACCTGATGTTGGGATTCGATGCCGCCTGGGCCTTACCCAATGTGATGGGCGGCGACATCAACCTGAAATACCTTTTTACCCGCTCGGATTTCTCCCCTTTCATCGGGGGCGGAATGGGAATCCAATGGGTCATCCCCCTCGACGACAGCAAGGACGGCCGTAAGCGGAACTCCGGTCCCGCCTTGAGCGCCCAGGGCGGCATGGTCTTCTTCCGCACATACGACATCCACCTGATCGCCAAGGCGCAGTATCAGGTCGTATTCAATACGGACCTGGACAACGGCATGACCTATGATCTGGGTATCGTCTACCGTCCCAGCGCGAATTCGCGCGGAGGATTCTGGTCTTCGTTCTGGAAAATCTACCTGGCCGGAATCCTGGTGGCCAGCATCGCCGGAGCCCTTGCGGACTGATTTCCTCTTGCCGGTGGCCCCTGCGGTAACTGGATGTTTCCCTGATGGACCGCCTCGTATCAGGCGCTATTGCGCGCCGCGTTGATATTCGCGGCCATGGCTTTCACGACCATCTTCGCATAGGCCTCGATCGCGCTCTTGGGATACGCATCGGGGTTCTTCTGCGCCGCTTTGACCATGCCCATGGCGTATTGCTGGATCACCAGCAAAGGCAGGATGATCCGCTCGCGCAGGTGTATGGATTCCCGTCCCGCCGGGTTGCTCGCCAACAGCTTTTGCTGGCCGGTGATTTCCTTGAGCAGGCTTTTTGCGTCGGTGGCTTCTTTGTAAATGCGGCGCCAGAAGCGGCCGTATTTGCGGTCCTTCTCAAGGTAGCGCGTCAAGGGGAAGTAGGACTTGGAAAGGCTCATCATTGCGTTCTCCACCAGGGTGCGGAAGAACAGGGAGGAGCGATAGAGTTCTTCGAGCCGGCGGCGTCCTCCGCGGGCTGTTAGCTTTGTGACGGCAACCCCGATGCCGTAGAATCCGGGAATGTTTTGCTTCATCTGGCTCCACGCGCCCACGAAGGGGATGGCGCGCAAATCCTCGAAACGGAGCGAGGATGATTTGCGACGCGTGGGTCGGCTGGCGATGTTCAGCATGCCGTAGTAGCTGAGGGGCGTCATCTCCTCGAGGTAAGGCAGGAAAAGGGGATCCTGTCGGAACCGAAGGTAGGCTTCCAAGCTGTGCTCGGAGAGGCGATCGAGAAGACGGATGTCTTCCGCCGCAAGGTCCGGCACGTCCGGCGGGAAGAGTTTGTCCTCTAGGCCGGCGGTGAGTAATTGCTCCACGTTGAAGCGCGCCGCTTCCGGCGTGCCGAAATTGGAGCTGATGGTCTGCCCCTGGATGGTGAGCTGGATTTCCCCGTGCTCGATGTCCGCTCCCAAGGAGCGGTAGAATTTGTGGGTATTGCCTCCTCCGCGGGCGGGCGGGCCTCCGCGGCCGTCGAAGAAGACGGCGCGCACGCCGGCCTCCCGGGAGACGCGTGTCAGATCGCGCTTGGCCTTGTGAATGGACCAGTTGGCGGTGATGTATCCGCCGTCCTTGGTACCGTCCGAGAAGCCCAGCATGATGGTCTGGGATTCGCCGCGGCGCGACAAGTGTTCCGCGTAGGCGGGGTGCGCGTACAGGCGGCGCATGATGGATTCGGCGTGCTTGAGATCGTCGATGGTTTCGAAGAGTGGAACGATGTCGAGCCCGATGTGGCCGGCTTTCCAACCCGCCAGGCGAGCGAGGACCATTACCTCCAGCACGTTGAGTGCGGAGTTGGAGTTGCTGATTATGTACCGGTTCAATCCGCGTTCGCCGTTGGATTTTTGAATGGAACGCACGGACGCCAGGGAGGAGAGTGTGTCCAGGGCCAGAGGGCCCAACTCGTCTTCGGCGAATTCCGCCTTCAGGTCCGGCATGCGCAGGCATTTTTCCAGGAAGGCGATTTTGGCTTCCGGCGGAAGGCCCGGATAACTTTTCATCTCGGCACCCAATTTCGCCTCTTCCGCGCCTTCCGCGCCTTCCCGCAGGCCTGCCGTGGCCGAACCGTGGTTTCCTCCGTTGTGGGATCCGACTGCCTCCGCTCCCTTGCGGGGCCAACTACCTTTCCGTTGCGCCTTCACCTGGCCGAAATCCCCTCGCTCGGCGATGCGGACGAAAATCTCCTCCAGGACGGCTGAATGCACGCGGCTGTCCTGACGCAGATCCAGGGCCGCGAAATGGAATCCGAAAGTCTGCACCTTGTAGATGAACCCGTCCAGGCGGTCCATGAACAGACCTTGATGGTTTTCCGCAAGTTCGCTTCGCAAGGGCCGGAGATCACGGAGCAATTCGTCCGGGCCCGCGTAGCCTTCGCGGCCTTGGGTCCGGGAGTGCAGGCCCAGCGTATCCTCCACGCGGTCGCGGATGGCCTGCAGGGGCTGGATGATTCCGTCGAAGGTGAGGCGGCCGAGCAGGTTCTCCAGGTCGCGCAAGTAGAGGTTGAGGACGCTGGTCTTGAGCGCGTGGGCCACCTTTACGGTGACGTCCGAGGTTACAAAGGGGTTACCGTCCCTGTCGCCACCGGGCCAAAAGCCCAATTCCACCTTGGGCCGGTGCAGGAAGGGATCCTGGCGCTCTTCGGGCAGAGAGGAGACCAGTCGGTCCGAGATGGCGGGCAGGGTGGGGTAGAAGATATGCTCCAGGTACCAGATGAGGCTGCGGGCCTCTTCCAGGGGCGTGGGCCGCTGGCGGTTCTGGAAGCGGGTCTTTCCCATCTGCAGCAGCAGGTCGTTGATGGCGGGCAGCTTGTCCCCCCCGATGGCTTCGGAAAGGTCGGTGATGATGCCGAGGATGGAATCGGGATAGAACTGGGTGGGATGGGCGGTGAGAACGATGCGGATCTTGTAGTCCGCCAATTCCTTTTCAAGGAGTTCCTTCTTGCGGCCGTCCTGTACGCGTGCCAGGAAATGGGTGAGGCTGCCGGGACCTTCGACGTCGTTGACGGCGGAAAAGGCCGCGTCCTCGAGGGCGTCGAACAGCACCACCTGGCGCTCCACCAGTTGCAGGAACTTGAAAAGGAATTTGACCTTCGCCTCGAACCCGATTTTCCCGGGGCGCTCGCGGAAGAACTGCTCGACGATTTCCGCCGGGGATTTTCCCGCTTGCAGCTTCTCGCGGCAGGCATTGGAAAACAAAGGCAATTGCACGCCGGTGTCGGCGAGATCCTCGAAGGGCAAGCCCAGGAACAGGCCGTTGTAAAGCTGGTACTTCATGGCCACCAACTCGTTGAAGGCCTGGAGCTTGGGATCCATGCGGGTCATGGCGCGTCTCCCTTGGGAAGCCCGCTTTGACCCGAGTCGGCGTCGGCGCCCTTGGATGCATCCCCACGCGGGGCGTATGGCTTGGGCTTGATGCCCAGGATGGCGCCTTCCCGTCGCATTTTCACCAGTCGCTCCTTGTAGATTTTCTCGAGTTCGGCGTTCTCTACCAGAGCCTGGACCGCGCGCTGGGATTGAGAATCGCTGAAGACCGATTGCAGGATTTCAAATCCTTCCCCGAACAGCCAGTTGCAGAGGAGCGCCGTGGCTGCGGGCTCCTTGTCCTTGCCTTCCGCCACCAACACCAGGGTCACCTGATTGCGGAAGTCGCCGGGCTGGACCAGGTATTGATCGTCCACTAGATAGTTGGCCCCGGCGACGCGGACCACGGGGAAATCCACTTTGGACAGCTCCCCGGGAAACATCTCCTGGTAGGCGACGGTGTAACCCTGCTCGGCCAGGCGGATCAATTCGAACCGGATGGCCTGCCTCGCCCGGTCCCGGCGCAGCTCGCGATCGGATTCGGAGAAGCCCTGCAGATAGGCGTCGAGGCCAAGTTCGAAATCGGCATCGGGGAGGTTCTTCCCATGGCCGGTCAGCACGGCCCAGTTTTCCAGGTCCAGCCAGATCATCGGCCTGGCCTTGAGGGTTGGATCGGGGCTCATGAATTCCAGCAAGACGTGGCCGCCGGTGCGCATCCGATCGGTTTCGTAGTGTTCCACCACGCCGTATTCGCGACCGGCCTTGTCCTTGAGAAGGAATTGGGGCTTGGGAGCCTGACCGGCGATCACATAATAAGGCTTAAGCGACATGATGGGAATCCTGGTGAGGAGGCGGGGCCGCCGGGGTACCGGTTCGCCGGGTACCGCCGGTGCTGTTTCGCGGCTCTTCCGCGCATCCTTCCGGAAAGTTATAAATTTTTCCCTGGACCCTTGCATCTCCAGAGGCGACCGATATGGCTCTGTTCCGACTCATTCCAACCCTAGCCCGCACCAAGGCCGCTTTCCCGGCAATCGCATTCTTCGGTGGATTCTTATGGGACGCCGGGACCTTGGGCCAATCGATTAAATCCCTGGATCTTTTCATCTTGCTGGGCTACATGGCCGCGGCCGGAGGCATTCTGGTCTGGATGGGCCGCCGCGGCTCCATGCGCGGTGGTTCCTCAGCCGCGCACGCCTCGACTCCCGATCCCAAACCGCACCTTTCCCGCAAGGCGAAAATCCTGGCGTGGATGCGCGAGGATGGACCGGCCTTCTCCCTGCAATTCCTGTTCGGAAGCCTATTCAGCGCACTCGTCATCTTCTATTTCCTGAGTTCCAGTTATTTTCCTGGTTTCCTCCTTGTGATTAGCCTAGTCGCCCTGCTGATCCTGAACGAATTCCTGGAGAGCCAATACCACCGGTTCACCATCACCTGGACTTTGTACGGTATCTGCGCAATCCTCTTTCTCAACTTCGCGCTTCCCCACTTGGTACATAGCATCCATCCCGTCTGGTTCTACATCAGCACCGCAGCGGGAGTGGCCAGCGTCCACGTGATCAAGGTCCTGTCCCCCAATGCCCGCGGATCCACATGGCCTATTCTCGGGGCAGCCGCGCTTCTCGTTCTACTGTACGTGGTCAATGCCATCCCTCCCGTTCCGCTCGTGAAGAAAAGCATGATCATCTGCCGGAACCTGGTGAAAACGGACGGCCGGTACGAGGGCGAAATGGAGAAGCCGCCCTTGTGGTCGGCTTGGCGCAAATCCGAGGCCGTGGTCCAGCAACGGCCCGGGGAAAAAGTCTTCTGCTTCACCTCGGTCTTCCTGCCCACGGGTATCAGCACCACTCTTTTTCATAGATGGTTGTATGACGATCCCCGTACCGGCAAATGGGTCCAATATTCCCGCATCGGCTTCCCGATCAGCGGCGGCCGTCAGGACGGCTTCCGGGGCTATACCTACAAGAGGAATCTGGCGCCGGGGCGCTGGGAAGTCCGGGTGGAAACCGAATCGGGCCGGGTGCTCGGGACCATCCATTTCGACGCCGAAGCCTCGACCGATAGCAGCAAGGAGTTCAGGAAACTCACCCTGGAATAGCGCCTTTTTTCCCAAAGCCCGTCCCGAAATCTTCCCATTCGTACAAATTGTGCAGGCTAGGGCCCGCTTTCGGCCATATTTGCGCTTGCCCGGCGGGATATACAGGGTATTTTAAGCGGACATGAGAACCATTCTGCTCGTTGAGGACGAAGACATGTTGCGCGGACTCATCCGCGAGTTGCTCGAGATCAAAGGCTATGCCGTGCTGGAAGCCAGCCAAGGCGTGGAAGCGCTCGATCTCCTCAAGGAGAAGGGCGAGCCTGTGGATCTTGTCCTCACCGATGTCGTGATGCCGCATATGAGCGGGTCGGAATTGGTGGAGCGTCTCCGTAAGGAGCAGCCCACCTTGAGGGTGATTTTCATGTCCGGCTATACCGGCGCCAACAATGCCGCCATCCACAAATCCCTGGAAATGCCAGGAGTCGCCTTCTTGCAAAAACCCTTCCGTCTCAACGCCCTTATTAGCCAGGTCGAAGACCTGTTGCTGCGGCCCGGCTGAAGCCTCCATCCACGGGCCTCCAGGCCGTTTAATCTTCTTTTTCAGACCCGGACTCCTTCTTGCCTTTCCACTAGTTCCCCAACCCCAAAATCTAGAGACGAAGGCGGCGAGGGGTGGGGGTTCAGCGCAAGGTGCGCCGACGCGGGTAGCACTATTCCAAGGAGGTGAAACGCAGGTCTGTGGGCCCCAGACCCGGCGAAAGGGCCTCGATATTTTGGGGTCGGGGTGCTGGGCCCAAAAGAACCTATAAAATTGGTCTATTCGCCGGCCTTGAAGACCGGGAGGGTCGCGCGGATGTCAAGGAATTCATCGAGATGGGTCAATAGCAGATCCACGAGAACCGGATCGAAATGGGTGCCGCGGCCTTCCGCGAAATACTGGATAATGTCGGCGACTGCCCATGCCTGTTTGTAAGACCGCTCGCTTCCCAGGGCGTCGAACACGTCCGCCACCGTGGTGATGCGGCTGTAGATGTGGATCTCTTCGCCCTTGAGCCCCTTGGGATAGCCGGTGCCGTCATACTTTTCCTGATGCTGCACGGCCACCAGGGCGCCCATCTGCAATACGTCCAGCTTGGAGTCCTTCAGCATCTCGAATCCCATCTGGGTATGAGTCTTCATGATCTCCCATTCATCGGGAGTGAGGGCGCTTGGCTTTTGAAGGATGGCTTCGGGAATGGCCCATTTGCCGATGTCATGCATGGGCGCGATCTGCTTGATGAAATTGGCCTCCTTTTCGGACATGCCATGCTTGATGGCGAGCAGTTTGGCATAGGCGGCCACGCGTTTCAGATGCCCGCTCAGGTCGCTTACGGTTCCCTGGCTCTTGCGTTCGGTTTCCGGTTCGGCGGACTTGGGTTTTCCCGGGTCGGTCGATTGCAGGGTCTGTTCGGAGAGACGCACCAGTTTGTCCAGGGCCATGAGCATGGAAATGGGAATTTCCGTGGTCTGCAGTTCGCCCTCTTCCTTGCGGCTGCGATAGTAGTGCTCGAGCTTTTCGCCCATGGGCGCCTGCTCGCCCGGAGGCATTGCACCGACGTGAGACTGGGATCCGTCCGTGGTGGCGGCTTGCGGATCCGGCTGGGCACTTGCGGCAATATCGCCATGGGAATGGGCGTCCGGTGAACCGGAGGCTTGCTCCGGCGAACCGGAGCTTTGCTCTGAGGTGGTCGGACGGCGGAAGGGTCGATGCAATGGGTTCACGTTGCTGTTAAATCCAATGTTGCGAATCAGGATGGGTGGAACCTGATCGGAAGTTTTCCATTTGACCCGGGCCCCTCGGCCAAGGGTCTCCCTTCAAATGATAGCAAAAATAGAATTCCGGAAGGCATGCCATGGCTGCGCGGGACCCGCAATGCCCGGAGGTTGCGGTCATCGGAGCTATATTTGCAGGTTTTGGTGCGGGCGCTGATGAAATTCTTTACACTTCAATGGATGGGCCTGGCCGCCGCTCTTATGTGCTCGGGTTGCCGATCGTGGGAAAGCCGCAAGGAGGACGCCAAGGCGCTTCCTCCTTCCGCAGTCACATCAGGGACTTCGATTCCAGCCCTTCCAAAGGAGTCTCGGTCCACCCAAGGCGGGTTGCGATACGCCCGCGTATTCACCGTAAGTCGCATTGCTGACACTACCGTGCTTCAGGTCCTGAAGCCCTGGCAGGGGGCGACCGCCGATTTCACTTATAAGCTTGTCCATGTTGACAGCGGAAAGCATCCTCCTGCGGAAGGGTCCGTGGTGGGCGATGCCCCGGCCTCGGGTCTGGGCGTGTTCAAGATCCCAGTGGCCAGGGCGATCACCCTCACCACCAGCAATCTGCACCATCTGGAAACCCTCGGCGTCTTGGACGCCTTGGTCGGACTTGGCAGCGGCCGATATGTTTGCGGCGAGGAAGTGCGCGCGCGGCTCCGATCGGGACGCATCCTGGATGTCGGCGAAGATATGCGCTTGGATGCGGAGGCGGTCGTCTCCCTGAAACCCGATATGCTCTTTACCTACGTGGTGGGCAACTCTTCCGATGGCGGGCTCGCAAAGCTGGCTGAGACCGGCATTCCCTTCGTCATCGAGGGCTCCTACATGGAGGAAACCCCCTTGGGACGTGCCGAATGGATCAAGTTCACGGCCGCGTTCTTCGATAAAGAGGCGGAGGCAGATTCCGCCTTCGCCGAAATCGACAGCGCCTACCGCTCCCTCACCGCCTTGGCCCGCACGGCCAAGCGCCGGCCCACGGTGTTTGTAGGGGCGCCCTTCGGCGGGGTCTGGTGGGTGCCGAGCGGCCGCACCTACGTGGGACAGTTGCTGGCCGATGCCGGTGCGGACTACCTATGGGCGTCGGACACCACCCGCGGCAGCCTCAATCTGGACTTGGAGGCGGTGCTGGGTCGCGCCGGCGGTGCAGATATCTGGCTCAATGCCGGCGACTGGAACAACCTCGACGATGCGGTGAAGCAGGATCCGCGCAACGCTTTGTTCAAGGCCTTTCGGGAGGGCCGCGTCTATACAAACGACGCCATCCGATGCGAGGGAGGGGGCAGGGATTTCTACGAAACGGGAGCGTCGCGGCCGGATTGGATCCTGGCCGACCTCATTTCCATCCTTCATCCCGATCTCCTGCCTGGACACCAACCGCGCTGGTACCGCAAGCTTGGTAAGGCCAAGTGACGGCCGCCAAGGTATGGTTTTGGCTGACGGCCCTGGCGATCCTACTGGCGGGCCTGTTCTGCCTGGGGCTGGCGTCTGGTTCGGTGGGCATTCCCATCACGGAAGCGGCGGGGAGCCTCTTCGGCCGACCCACGTCCAATCCCATCTGGGATCGAATCCTTTGGCAAATCCGCCTGCCCCGCTGCCTGACCGCCGTACTGGCCGGATCCGCCTTGGCCTTATGCGGTCTTGTGATGCAGACCCTGTTCCGCAATCCTCTGGCGGGGCCGTATTCCATGGGCATCAGTTCCGGCGCCACCTTGGGCGTGGCCTTGGCCGTGCTGGCGGGAACTGCGGCAGGAGCGGACCTGGGCGGCTTCCAGGCACTGAACGGTCTGGGAGCGCAAGTCGGCGTGGCGGGATCGGCCGTGGCCGGTGCCGCGGGCGTAATGCTGATGGTACTGGCGGTATCACGGCGTATCCAGAGCAATACCACCCTTCTTATCCTGGGGTTGATGTTCGGACAGATGGCCGGGGCCCTGGTGAGCGTGCTGCAGTCGTTCAGCTCTTCGGAGGAGATTCGCGCCTTCACCTTCTGGACCTTCGGCAGTTACGCAGGCGTTACCTGGGCCCAGATGCCCGTGTTGGCGGGCGCGGTGCTGGCCGGAACCGCCCTGGGAGGATACTGCGCCAAGTCGCTCAACGCCCTGCTGCTGGGTTGGACCTATGCGCGCAGCCTGGGAGTTCCCGTTCAGGGCCTGCGCGCCATGCTGCTCGCGAGCACTTCCATCCTGGCCGGGTCGGTCACTGCCTTCTGCGGGCCAATTGCTTTTCTGGGCCTGGCCGTACCTCATCTCTGCCGCGGTCTTTTCCGCACCGCCGATCACCGCATCCTGATCCCCGCGTGCCTGCTGTTGGGCGCCTCCCTTTCCCTGGGCGCGGACTTGGCCTCGCGGCTTCCGGGAAGCGATCGAGCCCTGCCTCTCAACGCCGTTATGGCGCTGGTGGGAGCCCCCGTGGTCATCTGGGTGCTCCTTCGCCGCCGCGCGGCCCGGGACGATTGAAGCCATGGGCGCGCATAACATGAAAGCTACCCCCGGTTCCCCGGCTCCCCTGCTCAGGACCGAAGGCCTGGGGGTGGGCTACCCCGGAAGCCACGGGACTGGCGGCAAGGCCGCACAAAGAACCGTGCTGGCGGGCCTCGATCTGGAGCTCCGGCCGGGCGAGCTGGTTTGCCTGTTGGGACCGAACGGCGCCGGCAAATCTACCTTGCTCCGAACCCTAGCCGGGCTACAGGCGCCCTTGCAGGGCCGGCTCTTGGTGGATGGCGAAGAGTTTTCCTCCCTTTCCGCCGAAGCGTGGGCGCGCAAGACGGCCATCGTTCTCACCGAACGCATGGATGCGGGCAATCTTTCCGTCCATTCCCTGGCCGCCTTGGGTCGGCATCCCCATACCGGCTGGAGCGGCCGCATGCGGGAAGCGGACCGGGAAGCTGTGAAACGGGGATTGCAGGAGGCGGGGGCTTGGGAGTTGCGAGACCGGCTTTTCGATGAGCTCAGCGACGGAGAGAAACAGCGAGTGATGCTGGCGCGGGCCTTGGCCCAGGAGCCCGCCCTGCTGTTGCTGGACGAACCCACAGCCTTCCTGGATCTGCCCCGACGCGTGGAAACAATGCGCAATCTGCGGAACCTGGCGCGCGAGCGCGGGCGCGCCGTGCTCTTGTCCACCCACGATCTCGATCTTGCCATGCGCGCTTCCGATCGGCTTTGGCTGCTACCGCCGGGCGGTCCCATCCAATCCGGCCTTCCCGAGGATCTGGCCCTGCGCGGTGTGTTCGGAACCGTTTTTGATCAAGGGGACGTGGCTTTCGATCTGGGCACCGGACAGTTCCGCGTCCATGGCCATCCCACCCGGAAGGCGCGCCTTGCAGGCGATCCCGTGCTGACCTTCTGGGCGGCACGCGCGCTCGAGAGGGAGGGCTACGCCGTAATCGGGGACGATAAGACGACAGGAAGAGGGGAGGGCGTACCCGTCGTGGGCATCGAGGCGGCCTGGAATCAGGGCGGGCCGGAGTGGACCTTTATCCCAATCGGCGGAACGGGTGAGAAATTCCTGACCCTGGAAGAAACGATGGCACGGCTCCGGCGATGACGGCTTCGGTATCCAAGGGTTGGTTTTTTATTTAACTTAGCCACCATGTTGTACGGCTTCGCCATACTCATCGGTATAATCGAGGGTCTGACCGAGTTCATTCCGGTATCCTCCACCGGCCATATGATCATCGCCGGCCATCTGCTCGGATTCACCGGGCCCCGCGCCGATACTTTCGAAATCTTCATCCAGCTGGGCGCCATCCTCGCCGTGGTGGGCCTGTACCGTGAGCGTTTCCTGGACCTGCTGCCGGGCCGCCGGCCCAACCCCAAGGCCATCGCGGAGGCGGGAAAGGAATCCGGCACGGGCGATCACCTGGAAGCGCCGATGGGCCGTGGCTTCACGGGCTGGCACGGGATCTGCCTCCTGATCGTGACGTCCATCCCCGCCCTGGTGGCGGGGCTGCTGGCCCACAGCTATATCAAGGAACATCTCTTCAACCCGCTCACCGTCGCCGTCGGTCTCGCCGTGGGTGGCGTGGGCCTCATTCTTATTGAGACCTTCCGACCCAAGATCCGGAAAGTGGGTCTGGATTCCCTGGGTTGGCGCGAGGCCGTCTGGGTCGGGGTATTCCAGTGCTTCGCCCTGTGGCCGGGGATGTCCCGCTCCGGCTCAACCATCATCGGCGGCATGCTCGCCGGGATCGATCGCAAGACCGCGGCGGAATACTCCTTCCTGGCCGCGGTTCCCATCATGTTCGCGGCCACGTTTTACGATTTGTACAAAAGCAGGGAATTCCTGCTCGTCGGCGATGCCCCGCTGTTCGCCGTGGGCTTTCTGGTCTCTATGGTTTCAGCCTGGATCGCTATTCGCTTTTTCATCAAGTTCCTGGCGAACCATACCATGAAAGGCTTCGGTTGGTACCGCATTGTCCTGGCGGCCTTCACCTTCTGGTATTTCTCCCGCTAAGCGACTCCATCCGTCCTCCGCATCCCCTCCCCTGAAACGAAAAAGGCCGCCTGTTGAGGCGGCCTGCAGAGTCCGATGCGGATCAGGTCATCCGGGATGGGATTCGGTCTTTTTCGCGTCCGCAGGCTTCGCGGCGGGAATTCCCGGTGCGGCTGCACCTTCCGGCGCCGGCGATGCTTTCGCCTCCCCCGAGGCCTTTTGCTTCAGGCACTGGCCGTTGTCCTTGGCGCAATCGGCGTCCTTGGGACAATCGGCACCTTTCGGGCAATCTGCTCCGGCGCCATCCAGGTTATGGGCGCGCGCGCCCTTCTTTCCCGATCCTTTCGACCCGGATTTCGCGCATTGCGCCTTGGTCTTTAGGCAATGATCGTCCGCTTCCGCCGAAATGGCGTTCTTGGCGACCACGCCTTCCTGCGATGCGGCTTGTCCCGTTGCGGGGACCTCGGCGGTCTTGGCTTGGTCTGCGGCGAAGGCGAACGCCATGCCCAAGGTCAAAATCACTCCCAATGCCAGCTTCTTTCCAGTTCCCAATCCGACCTCCTTTATCACAGTTCCTCCTATATTAATACCGCCCGCCATGCAGGCGGGCAAGCAATCTTCCTTAAAGTACACCAATATGCCCAAACAACCCGTCCTGAAAATACGCCTCATCGCCTTCTTCGCCCTGCTCTTCACGGCCATCGGCGTGTTAGCCCAGCACGCATCCCATAAAAAATCCAAAATCCTCATCCTTGGTGACAGTCTCACCGAAGGATACGGCGTGGAAAAGGAGGATGCCTTTCCCGCGCTCCTGGACGCCAAGCTGGGCAAATGGCGGGAGGGATACCAGGTGGTCAACGGCGGTTCCAGCGGCAGCACGTCCGCGAGCGGGGTGAGGCGCCTGAAATGGTATGAAAAGTCCCGGCCGGACATGGTCATGCTCGCGCTCGGTTCGAACGACGGCCTGCGCGGGGTGAAGGTGGAGGAGACGCGCAAGAACGTGGAAGCCGCCCTCCTCTTCTGCCAATCGAAGCAATGGAAAGTGGTGCTGGCCGGCCTCAAGGTCCCGCCCAATTACGGCGCGGAATACGCCGGGGCCTTTGAAAAGATCTATCCCGACCTCGCGGCGAAATACCAGGTTCCCATCGTCGGCTTCCTCCTGGAGGGCGTGGCCGGGGAGGCGGAGATGAACCTGGCGGACGGTATTCATCCCAACGAACGCGGGCACGAGCGCATTGCGGATAACCTGTTCCGGTTCTTCAAGCCCATGCTGGAATCCAAGCCGACGAAAACCTCAGCCTCCGGTTGAGGGGGCTTACGGTTGCTGAATCGTCGCAAAACCCATGTTTGCCTTCCGAAATTTTCCCTTCTTTACATCCTTCACGAAGCCCACAAACGATTTAAACCGTAACAATTCATCACGCCGATATTTTACATAGAAACGAATTCGCTTCGTTATTCCGTGGAAATCGGAGGAATATCAAAATACTGGATACGGGAATTATATGCAATGCAACAAATGGCCCAAAGGCCGCTAGATGGAATAAGGAAATTGCAGTACATTTCACCCTCAAACTCAACTGGAGGGAAAATGGCTACTTCGCGTGAATCGTCTTCAACAGCCCCGGATATGAAATTATTCTGGACTTGTTTCATCGCACTGATCTCGACTTCGTTCGGGTTCATCGTGCGCGCCTTCTCCATTGGAGACTGGGGCAAAGAATTCGGTTTGTCGGCCACCCAACAGGGTGAGATATTCGGCGTGGGCCTCTGGCCCTTCGCCATCAGCATCGTGCTTTTCAGCCTCGTCATCGATCGCATCGGCTACAAGCCGGCGCTCTACTTCGCGCTTTTCTGCCACACCCTGGCGGCCGTTCTGACCTTTATGGCTAAAGGCTACTGGTCCCTTTGGATCGCCACTTTCATCTTCGCCCTGGGCAGCGGTACGGTCGAGGCCGTGATCAATCCCGTGGTCGCCACCATGTTCAACAAGGACAAGGCCAAGTGGCTGAACGCTCTGCACGCGGGATGGCCCGGGGGATTGGTCCTCGCAGGCCTACTTTACATCGCCCTCGCCTCCACCAGCTGGCACCTCAAGGTCGCCCTCATCTTCATTCCCCTCGCCGTGTACGGCATCATGATGATCAACCTCAAGTTCCCGGTCAACGAACGCGTCGCCGCCGGTGTGCCCTATAAGGATATGCTCAAGGAAGCCGGAGCCCTGGGCGCTTTTATCGTGTCCTACCTAATCTTCATGGAAATCGGCCGCGTATTCGCCATGTCCCAGCCCGTAATCTGGGGCCTCATCATCGCCACCACCGCAGCCTACGGGTTCTACGTCAAGAGCCTCGGCCGCCCCATGTTCATCTTCCTCCTGCTCGTCATGATTCCCCTGGCAACTACCGAACTCGGAACCGACGGCTGGGTCACCGCCCTGATGGGACCCGCCATGGCCAAGATTGGCATCAATGCCGGCTGGATCATCGTGTACACCTCGGCCATCATGGTCGTGCTGCGCTTCTTCGCCGGTCCCATCGTGCACAAGCTGTCGCCCTTGGGCCTCCTCGCCATCTGCTCGGTTCTGGCCGCCGTCGGCCTGTTCTCCCTGTCCAAGGCGACCGGCATCGGCATTCTCGCCGCCGCCACCTTGTACGGCGTGGCCAAGAGCTTCTTCTGGCCCACCATGCTTGCCTTGACCTCGGAACGCTTCCCCCGCGGCGGCGCCTTGACTTTGAACACCATGGGCGGCGTGGGCATGCTCGGCGTGGGCGTGGTCGGAGCCGTGTTCATGGGAGCCATCCAGGACAAATCGGTAGACAAGGGATTGGCCGCCTATGATGCCAAGAACAACACCGCCATCCACTCCACCTATGTGACCATTGACAAGAGCAGCGTGCTCGGTTCCTACAAGGCCATCGATCAGGCCAAGGTGGAATCCGCTCCCGCCACAGACAAGGCCGCCATCGAAGAAGCCTCTTCCATCTCGAAGCTGGATGCCTTCAAGGCCGTTGCCGCGTTCCCGATCATCATGTTCTTCAGCTACCTAGCCCTGATTCTCTACTTCCGCGCCAAGGGCGGATACAAGCCGGTGGATCTGGTTTCGGAACAGAAGGCTTTCAATCCCAAGTCTACGGCGTATACCAACGCCTGAAGGCATGATGGGCGCATAAGGCCCGATGAACCGGCAGGCATTGCCTTCCGGTTCATTCCTGAAACGAACCGGGTGGTAACCCACCCTCATAGAACCCCGACGCTGAAACGCGCCGGGGTTTTGTATTTTTAGACCGTTGGTGCTGAGCGGCCCGTTCGCCTAGAACGGATACCGCAGGTCGCTTTACCGGGAAATTCTTTGACAGCCATTCTCACCGCCCGAAACCTCTCCAAGACCTACGGCAGTACCCGCGTATTGCACGGCCTCGATATGGAAATCCGGGCCGGGGAAAGCGTCGCCATCCTGGGCCAGTCCGGAAGCGGCAAGACCACCTTGCTGAGCCTTTTGGCCGGATTGGAATTGCCCGACGAGGGCGAGGTGGTTTTCGATGGCAAGAACCTTTCGGCCCTGGGCGCCGACGGCCTCGCTCGCCTGAGGGGCCGATCCATGGGGATCATCTTTCAGGAATACCACTTGGTGCCCTCCCTGACCGCCCGGGAGAACGTGACCCTGCCCCTGGAAATCCTCGGGGAAAGGAATCCCGGGGCCAAGGCGGACGCCCTTTTGGACCGGGTGGGCCTTACGCCGCGCAGTAAGCATTATCCGCACCAGCTTTCCGGCGGAGAGCAGCAACGGGTGGCCATCGCCCGGTCCCTTTCCACCAGCCCACGCCTCCTTTTCGCCGATGAGCCCACGGGCAATCTCGATGAAGCGACAGCCGAAGAGGTTGAGTCCCTCATCTTTTCCCTAATCGCCGAGCAAGGCCTCACCGCCGTGGTGGTGACCCACAACCGCGAGCTGGCGGGCCGCTGCTCACGCATCCTGACCCTGCACCTCGGCCGCTTCAACTGAAACCACTCCCCGCGATGCCCCTGTTCCTCCGCCTTCTCAAGCATAAACGGGGCGCATGGATCTCCTTCGTTTCGATTTATGGCCTGGGGCTGTCCGTGTTCCTGGTGGTCAATGGTCTGGCCAAGAATTTCCAGGAAGAGATCCGCCTCAAGTCCAAGGAGTTGCTGGAGGCCGACTTGCGCGTGCACGCGAGGCGGTCTTTCAATGAAGGTGAAGAGAAAATCCTGGATCGGTTGATTCCCGATACAGCGGTCAAGGCCGAGGTGTGGGGATTTCTTTCCATGCTCCGGGCCGGGGCGGTGAGGTCCGATTCCGGCACACCGATGGCGGGCGACACCGCGAAGTCCGGGGCCAGCCGCCTGGTCCAGGTTAAGGCCATCTCCAAGGGCTACCCCCTTGTGGGAGGATTCACCTTTACGGGCGCCTCCGGAGGCAAATGGTCCGGCCGCATGGAGGATTTTAGGAGCGGCGAGATGCTGGTCCCTCGCGAACTCTTCACCGCCCTCAAGGTCAGCGTGGGCGACACCGTCAGCATGGGCAATAAGAGCTTCGTCATCAAGGACGAATACACCTCCAGGCCCGGAGGTAATTTCGAGTTCTGGGAAATGGGCAGCCGCGTGTACATTCCCCTGGAGGACATGCCCGCGACCGGTCTGGAGAAGAAGGGGAGCCGGATTTTCCGCTACCGATACTTCATGCTGCCCGAAGGCACCGATCCCCCGGTCCTGCGGGACAGCCTGGAGGCCGCCCTCTCCGATCCCGAAGTGGACGTGTCCGTCTACACGGACGGCGGTTCGGATCTGGGGCGGAGCTTCCGAATGGTGGTGGCCTTCCTGAAAATGCTCAGCCTGTCGGCTTTCCTGTTGTCCGCCGTAGGCGCGGCCTTTTTTTTCCGGCATCACCTGGTGGGCGAGCGCAAGACCGTGGCGGTGCTGACCACCCTCGGCGCCTCGCGCAGGAGCATCGTGGGAATTTTCGTAGCCCAAAACCTGTTCCTTTCCTCCCTGGCGGCGGTGCTCGGCATCGCCCTGGCGCGCATCTGGAGCATCGGTCTGCCTCTGCTGCTCAAGAAGCTTTACAATATCGACGTCCCCTCTAGCCTGCCCCTCAGCACCTTTTTCATTGGCCTGGGGTTAGCGATCTGCACGTCACTTCTCTTCGGCGTGACCGGTTTTGCCGGCCTGGGGCGGATCCCGCCGGCGACCCTGATCAAGCCTTTGGAAGGGGCACCGCTGGGAATCCTGCCGCGCATCGGCCTGTTCCTCCTGCAGGGTGCCTTCTTTTTCGCCCTGGCCATGGCGGACAGCCGGTCATGGCTGCTGAGCTCCCTGTCGGTGGGCGCCATGGGCGGCGCCTTCCTGTTGCTGGCGGCCATCGGGTGGCTGGCCTTCAAAGTATTGTGGATGTTACGGATGCGCCTGGGTTACGCCATCCGCATCGTCCTGGGCTCCATTCGATGGGGGAAGGAGAAGTCCCTGCTGGCCTTTGCGGCCCTGGGCTTCGTCGCTTTCACGTCCTGCCTGGTCCCGCAATTGCAGGATCTGATCCTCAACGAGATTCGCATCCCCAAGGGACGCGTCATCCCGCAGTTGTTCCTGTTCGACATCCAGGAGGAACAGCTCGACGCCTTGCAGGCCTTGATCAAGGAACGGGGCGAGGAACTGACTCTCCCTTCGCCCATGGTGCGGGCTCGCCTGGAGAAGGTGAACGGCGCTCTTTTCCGGCGAGACGGCGGTACTAAGGCGACCCTGGAGGACCGCAACCGCCAGCAGTTCCGCAACCGGGGCTTCAACCTCAGCTATCGCGATTCCATGTCGGAAGCGGAGAAGCTGGTGTCCGGGAAATGGTGGAAGGGTCCGGTGCGCGAAGGCGACCTGCCCGAGATCAGCATGGAGAAGGAATTCGCTAAGCGGCTTTCGCTCAAGCTTGGCGATACCCTGATGTTCGACGTGCAAGGCGTAGAGGTGGAAGGCAAGGTCACCAGCCTGCGCCAGGTACGCTGGGCATCCTTCCAACCCAACTTTTTCGTGCTGTTCCAGCCCGGAGCCCTGGAGGAGGCTCCCAAAAGCTTCCTCGGCACTGTAAGACAGGTCCCCCTGGACGAGGCGGAAGACATCCAGAACCGCGTCAGCGAGGCATTCCCGAACGTGACCATCCTGAACTTGAAGGACGTGATCGGACGGACGATTGAGACTTTGGGCAAACTCACATGGCTGGTGCGGTTTCTTTCCGGCTTCGCCTTGCTCATCGGTCTCGCCATCCTCTGGTTGGTGGTGGACGCCTTGGTCACGGAGAACCAACGCACCATTCTGTTGCTGCGCACTCTGGGCGAGCCGCGCATCCGCTTGGCGCGCATGTTCCTGGTGCACTATACGGGCTTCTGCCTGGTCGCGGGACTGACCGGGTATTTCCTGAGCCTGGCAGCCGCCTACATCATCAACTTGGTGGTCTGGCAGGTTCCCTGGATTCCGGGCATGGGGATATTCTTGGTGTGCTCCGGAGCTTCGTTGCTGGTGGGCTTGCTTTGCTCGATCTATGCCGCCTTCCGCGGCGCCGGCCAGCCTTTACGCGGCCTCCTCGCCCTTTACCGCGCCTGATTTCCCGCCTTCCGTTCCACCCCCTCCATCGGCTCCATCGGCTCCATCGGCTCCCCAACCAGGGGTCCCAGCCGGAATCGATGAAGGTGGGGAAACAGAGACGTTACCACATCGACGGCGAACGCACTCTTTTCAAGCCTTATTGAAATGCGAACCAATGCGGAGCAAAGGCGAGAGCGCCAAGGCCGCCCCCGAGGCGAACGCCAGGTAGGACCCGGATGCGAGGCGATGGAAGGGGATGTCTCCGACCTCGACGCGCAGGAAAAGAAAACATCCCAGGCCCACGGCCCCGGCCGGTATTCCGATCCATGGCCGATATCGACCCAGCAGGACGAGCAGGAGCACCAATCCGGCGACGACGGGAATGGCGTAAAGCCAGAGGGCCAAGTCGTAGTCCCGGGAGACTTTGGATCCGGAAGCGAAGGTGGAAACCAGACGGTGCGGACCCGCCAGGCGCTCCCGGATTTCATGGGCCGCCACCGGGGTGCCCATGGAGTACAGCCATGGCATGAAAAAACTGAGCAGCATCAGGCCGGCCAGGGCAGCCTCCATCCAACCCCTATGGCGCTTGACTTGGGGCATGACGGTTCCTCCTCTCACAGCTATAGGCCGGCTCAAAAAGTAACAGGATTGTCGTCATTTCGGTCCTGTCCACCCCGATTTTGCCCAAGCCTTCGAGCCGGGAGTTTAGTAGAATAAGTAAGGCGGCAAGCTATATCGGCGCAGGCAGGTGGATCCATGGGATCCGGTTCCCTATGCCGAAGTCTCCGGTTTCCGTTGGATGGGCGCGATGCGCCGAGTGGAGCTGGTTACCGCCCCACACGGTGCCTTGCGCCTCCGGCATAGACAAGGATAATAGCCATGGTTGAAGCGTTGGCTCTCAATATGGCCGGAATTCCCATGGACATCGTTTCATGGAAAAAGGCCATCACCCTCTGGTCCCTGGGTCGAGCGATTGTGATCGCGGAATACGACGATCATATCGTCCGTTCCCCACGGTTCTCGATGCGTATTCCCTCCATCATCCAATGCCTGGACATGCGTGTCATGCCCAGGAATTTCACCAACTTCCTGCCTTTCAACCGGAAGAACATCTTCGCCCGCGACAAAGGCCGGTGCGTCTACTGCGGCGTGAAGGTGACCCTGTCGAGCTTCACCTTTGACCACGTGGTTCCCCTCAGCCATGGCGGGGACACCACCTGGGAGAACGTGGTGGCCGCCTGCATGACCTGCAACAACCGCAAGGGCAACAAACGGTGGAAAAAAGGCGAGCTCAACATGCTCCAAGAGCCGTACGCGCCCAAGCTCACCAAGGCCGCTCCCAGGAACCTGGTGAACAAACTGAGCTTCAAGACCCCCCACCAATCCTGGCGCGACTACATCTATTGGCGCGTTTCCATAGCGAGTTAGAGGGGCTTGACCCCCCGAAATCACCTCAGGATCGCCATTTTCACCTTCGGGTGACGGGATTTTTCGCATTGGTTATCTTGAATCCCCTCTTGTTTTCCAAGGACCGGTAAGCGACGAAATGGAATGGTTCCGCAAAGCTAAGTCCGGCATCGGCACACTGATCAAAAGGGACACCCCGGTGGACCTGTGGGTCAAGTGCGACGGATGCAAGGAAATCCTCTATCGTAAAGAGTTGGCCGCCAACAAGTACGTTTGCGAGCATTGCGGATTCCATTTCCGCATCGGCGCCACCGACTATGTGAAGCTCTTGACCGACGAAGGCTCCTGGCAAGTCCATGATACCAATCTCAAGTCCACCGATCCGCTCAAGTTCGTGGCCAAGAAGAAATACCGGGACAGCCTGCACGACGCCGAGAAGAACACTGGGGCGCATTCAGGCGTGGTGGCCGGCATCGGCGAAATCAAGGGAATGAAGATCAGCCTGGCCGTGATGGATTTCCGTTTCATCGGCGGGTCCATGGGCTCGGTGGAAGGCGAGAAGATCGCCCGCGTGCTCAAGCGCGGCTTGCAGATGGAGATTCCGGCCATCGTGGTCTCCGCTTCCGGCGGCGCGCGCATGCAAGAGGGCTCGCTCTCCCTAATGCAGATGGGGAAGACCTCGGCCATCATCGCCCAGTTGTCCAAGGCCGGCATCCCCTACATCTCGGTTATGACCAATCCAACCACCGGCGGTGTGACCGCCAGCTTCGCCATGCTGGGCGACATCAACATCGCTGAACCGGGCGCCCTCATCGGCTTCGCCGGCGAGCGCGTGATCCGTGAAACCATCCGCCAGAGCCTGCCTCCGGGATTCCAGCGGGCCGAGTTCCTCCTTGAGAAGGGCATGTTGGACATGATCGTCCCGCGCCACGAGCTCAAGGAAACCCTGGCTTCCATCCTGGAACATCTGAACTGACCCGGGTCTCCGGATAGACCGGCGACCCCGGAACGGCCCATGACCGCTCCAACCCCTTCCTCCCATCCGCTTCCCGAAACCTTCCGGGATTGCCTCGACTTCCTATACCGGCGCAACCAGTTCTCCGTCAAGCTTGGCCTGGAAAGCATCAATGCCCTCCTTGATTGTCTGGGCCGACCGGACCGGGGAATGACCTTCCTGCACGTGGCCGGCACCAATGGGAAAGGCAGCGTATGCGCCAACCTGGCGGCCTTGTTGGGAGCGGCCGGACACAAGCGGGTCGGGCTTTATACCTCCCCGCATCTGGTTAGTTTTCGCGAGCGCATTCTGGTGGACGGCGAACCGATTCCTGCGGATTGGATCGTGGCCTGGCTGCGGGGTGCCATGGGGTACATTCTCGAACTCAACACTACCTATTTCGAATGCGTCACCGCCATGGCCCTGGATTACTTCAAGGCGGCCAGATGCGAAGCCGTGGTCCTGGAAACCGGCTTGGGGGGCCGGCTGGACGCCACCAACGCGGTGCAGTCCGCCCTGACGGTCGTGACTTCGATTTCCCTGGACCATACCTCCATCCTGGGGAACACCCGCGAGGCGATCTGGGGCGAGAAAATCGCCATCCTCAAGCCCGGCATTCCAATGGTGGTGCGGGAGGATGGGCCGCACTTGCTGGCGGCCTTGGAAGCGAAGGCTGCGGCTCTGGGGTGCCCGGTGTATACCTTACGCGATTATCCCTGGACCGAAGTCCCAGCGGGGTTGCCCGGGGCGGGGCCGCCCGGGGCGGGGGACGGGGCCGCAAATAGGACCGCACAAGCAGCCATACATGGGGATCCGGGCGCTTTGGCCGGGGGAAACGCCCTGCGGTTCCAGGGGAGGTACGCCACTTACGTGTTACCCGCGTCCCTGCGCTCCGAGGCCCACCAGCGCGAGAACCTTGCGCTTTCCCTGTTGGCCATGGAGATTTTCCTGAAAGGCCCCTTGCCCGTTCCCGCCCTCCTCGTCCCGGCCCTGCGGGCCTCCAAGGTTCCCGGGCGCACCCAGCTTCTGGAAGAGTCGGGCATGCTGCCCCTGATCCTGGACGGCGCACATAATCCCGGCGGCATGGCGGCCCTCAAAGCCCATCTCCGCCTGAAATTTCCGGACCGCCGCATTGTGGCCTTGTTCTCGGTGATGCGCGATAAGGACTTCGCCGCTGTATTCCGCAGCGTGAAGGGTTTCGCTTCCGATATTCT
The DNA here is from genome assembly GCA_030854955.1 of Fibrobacterota bacterium. Taxonomy (GTDB): domain Bacteria; phylum Fibrobacterota; class Fibrobacteria; order UBA11236; family UBA11236; genus Chersky-265. The sequence goes on from JALYSE010000021.1 coordinate 23,709, forward strand.
TTTCCTTTCCCTGGAGGACAGATATCCCCGGGCCCTTTCCTACGCGGACCTGGAAGCTGCCCTTTCCTCCGAAGAGCGGAAGGGTTTGCGACCTTTCCCCTTGGAGGCCGTCGCGCTGGAAAACTTGCTGCGGATTCCCGCCTCCCACGCGGAGGGGGAGGCGCCTTACGACCTGGCGGTGGCTTGCGGATCCCTCTATCTGCTGGGAGAGGTCATTCCCATGTTACTGCCCCATTACCGGGGCCTGGAACGGTTCCGGCAGTTCGTCGGGGAAAGCTGATTCCGGGAAGCGTTCCGACGCCTCCACTTTTGTAATTTATGAACCCATGTTCGAGGATTTGCCGGTTTTACTGCTTCGATTCTTCGTTTTGACGATTTCGCTCACCTTTCATGAGGCCGCCCATGCGTGGGTCGCTTACCGGTTGGGGGACGGCACCGCCAAAAGTCTGGGTCGCCTTTCGCTCAACCCCCTGGTCCATATGGACCCCATAGGGTCGTTGATGATCCTGGGCAGCATGCCCATCGGTTGGGCCAAGCCCGTTCCCGTGAATCCCTTGAATATCCGCAATCCGCGCACCGGATTGCCCTTGGTTTCCTTCGCCGGGCCCTTGTCCAACCTAATTTTGGCCCTGATTTGCTGCATCGTCTACTTTCTGCTGGGACCTTCCATCGCCGGAACCGGTTGGTACACCATGCTGGCCCTGTTCATCATGGTCAACCTGAGCCTGGCCGTGTTCAACCTGCTGCCCATCATGCCCTTGGACGGGTCCAATATCGTCACCCTGTTCCTGTCCGACCGGGCAGCGGACCGTTACGAAGAATTTATGGCCCGTCTGGGCGTGTTTCCCCTGGTTGCAATTGTGGCTTTTGAGGCTTTCGGGTCGGGACCGGGACTGATTTCCCTTTGGTTCCGTTTCTGGAGGCCACTGATTCATCCAGTGTTGGGGCTTTTCGACGTTCCCTTGGTGTTTTACCCGGGTTAATAGTCGTTTAACCCCATTTCCTTGCGGGAGTTGGAAAACCCCCCCGTAAATGCTAAGTTCGTCACCCGTTTGAAAGAGTTACCGGAGGCCTATCTTGCCAAGTCATAAATCAGCCGTTAAAAGAGTCATCACCTCTGAGAAGGCTCGCCAAGCCAACCGCGCGGTCCGTTCCGCCATCCGCACCAGTCTGAAGAAGATTCGTCTCGCCGACAAGAAGGAAACGATCCTGGCTGAAGTGCCTGCGTTCTTCTCCATGTTGGACAAGGCCGCTCGCCGCAATAAAGCCGGTATCACCAAGAATACCGCCTCGAATTACAAGCGTAAGATCCACGCGCTTATCGCTTCGAAATCCAAGTAAGCCTGGATTCTCCGGGTCTCTGCTCCGCAGGGGTCAGGGAATAGGGAATAGGGGCTAGGGGTTAGGGAAAGAGAAAATCCCGACTCCCTGCAACCAAGTCTTCCGTTAAACACGCAAGATCCACCCCCGAATCCTTCATCCTAGCCCCTAACCCCTTCTTTCATCCCCCTTTCCTGCATCACCGGGCGCGACAGCGTGGCCTATTAGTGCAATAATACCCCCATGAAACCCCCGGTCCTCATCGTCGACGACGAGGTTTCCCTATGCGGCCTTTTGGAAGTCTTCTTCGAAAAGAAAGGCTACGCTCCGGTTTCGGCCCAAAATGTGGCCGGAGCCTTGAAGCGCATGGAGGGACCGGAACCCTTGCTGGCGATGGTGGATCTCACCCTGGGGCCGGAATCCGGCTTGACCGTGGTCAAAGCCCTGTTGGAAAAATACCCGCGCCTGCCGGTGGTGGTCATGACCGCCTATGGTACCGTGGAAAAGGCGGTTGAGGCCGTCAAGCTGGGCGCCTTCGATTTCATCTCCAAGCCTTTCGAGATGGTGTTCCTGGGCAAGGTGGTGGAAAAGGCCGTGGCCACGCGGGTGTTGGAAGACGAAAATCGCGAGTTGAAGGCAATCATCCGCAGGCAGGGCGTGGACCTGGTGGGCCAATCCCAATCCGTATGCCAGTTGCGCGCGCGCATTGACGCCATCGCCTCCTCGGAAAGCACCGTACTCATCACCGGGGAAAGCGGCACCGGCAAGGAACTGGTCGCCAAGCTTATCCACCAGAAATCCTTGCGCTCCCACAAGTCTTTCGTGGTTGTGAATTGCTCGGCCCTTTCGGAAAACCTGCTCGAGTCCGAATTGTTCGGGCACGTCAAGGGCGCGTTCACGTCGGCGCATGCCGACAAGGAGGGCTTATTCGCCGTGGCCGAAGGTGGAACGGTGTTCCTGGACGAGATCGGCGAGATGCCCATGCGCACCCAGGTAAAGCTATTGCGGGTGATCCAGGAGCGTGAGATCACACCCGTGGGAGGAACCGCCACGTTCCGCATCGACGTCCGATTGCTCGCGGCCACCAATGTCATTCTCGAAGAGGCCGTGGCCAAGGGACGTTTCCGCGAGGATCTCTATTATCGTCTCAACGTGCTGCGCATCTATACGCCCGCCCTTTCGGAACGCGGCGAGGATGCCGCCCTGTTGGCCAACCATTTCCTGCAACGGAAGGCCCACGGCAGGAAATTCTTTTCGCCCGAGGCCCTGGCGAGGATCCAAGCTTACTCATGGCCCGGCAACGTGAGGCAGTTGGAGAACGCGGTGGAGCGGGCCATCGCCTTCAGCACGGGTGGAACCATCGATACCCTGGAACTGGATCTGCAAACCCCGCCCTACCAGGGGCCGGAAGACCAGGGGCTGGGCGAGGGCCCAATGCCTTCCGGAAGCGACGGTTCGGCACTTTCGATGGGGAATGGCCTGACTCCCACCCTGAACGATATTGAAAAGGCCTGGATTTACTGGGTATTGTCCCAAAACAACTGGCATAAACCGACGGCGGCGAGGATTCTGGGGTTGGATATCTCCACTCTTTATAGGAAAATAGAGAAGTACGGGCTTAAGGCCCAATCCTGATGCAAGTGTCTGCGGATTCCCGGGTTATCCGCCTTTCACGTAGGGGATGAGGTGTCGCTTTGAATTTGCGCCTGATGATCATCGTCCTTGCCGCTTTGTCCGCCTTCGCACCCTTGCGGGCGCAACCGGAGGTGCTTGCATCCCTGCGGGAAGCGATCGTATCGAGGTGGGAATTCCAGAAGCGCTTCCCCGCGGCCCAGAAGCTGTTCGATAACCAGGCCAGCGAAGGCGAACGCATGATCCTTATCGGCCAGATGCGCCCCCTGGCGACGTCGGCCACCGCCGCCGAAGCCGCCGCCTCCACCCCGACGCCGGGCAATCAATCCCAATCCGCCCTGGGAACCATGTGGGCCAATTTCGCCTTGGGAGTGGCGGCGGAAAAGTCGCGTCCGGGAGCGGGAGAGAAGGACCTTGAAGTCGCGGCCCTGCAGGCCAAGGGTAACCTGGGCGTGAACTATGAGCTGGCCCGGATCCTGGGCGAGGTGGGCATGTACCAGCGGGCGCATTCCTGGCAGATGGAGTGTCACCGAACCCTGCTGGAGAAGGGCTATACGCGCATACCCGATCTGGCCAAGCTGGAATTGTGGAAGGTGCGCGAAACAATCCGGCAGGGCAAGTTCCAGGTGGCCCGCCAAGGCATGGAGTTCGCTAAACGGCTGGATCCGTTCTGTCCCTGGGTGCCATACCAGAACCTGCTGCTCCATTTCGCGGAGCGTTCGCCGCTGAGTTGGGACCTGGGATTCATTTGGACTTCCGTGGGTGATATCCTTGAGCTGATGCGCTATTACGAAGTGCAGAACATCTTCTACATCAACCTGTCGCGCAGCTTGCGCCTGGGCCTCGGTATTTTCGGGGCCCTGGGCCTGCTTATCCTGTTCTTACGCCATTTCGCCCGCATCGCGCATCCCTGGGCCGAAAAGCTCCCTCAGGTAGTGGAAATGCGGATCCGGTATCTGGCCATAGCTCTGGTCCCCTTGAGCCTTGCCGTGGGCGGGGCCGGGTATGTGCTCTTGGGCATTCTCGGCACCATGCTGCTCTGGAAACATTGCTCCCGGGACGAAAAATCGATCCTCAAGGTGATCCTGATGGGCATAGCCCTGGTGCCCATCCTGGTGATGTGGGAGCGGTCCATGTGCCGCCACCTGGATGCGAGGTTGGGGGTCAACCTGTACCACGAAGCCTGGTCGCGCGGATACGAGAGAAGTCTGACCGAGCGCGCGCTATCCTTTCCCGCGCGCGGGAAAGAGGACAGTGCATTTCGGGCTCTGGCCATTTCCCTCCAGTACAAGAAACAGGGCAACTACCTGAGGGCTGGGCAATACGGGCGCGAAGCCTTGCGCATCGACTCCCAGAACCCCATGGCCCTGCTCAACGCCGGCAACCTGGAAATGGCGTCTTTCGAATATCCCAAGGCCGTGATCGCCTACGAGAAAGCGCGCAGGGTAGCGCCCAACCTGGTGGAAACCTGGTTCAATTCGAGCCAAGCCGAGCTCTACAACAACAACTCCTCCAAGCATAAGATCTACCTGGATCAGGCCGCAGAACTGGATCCACTATGGGTCACCCAATGGCTCAAGGACAACGACCAGAACTTTCCCGTGTACCCCGCCACGCGCAAGGCCATGGACCCCATGCTGCGCGCGGGTCAGTCCTGGTCGGCGGCTTGGCGCTCGCTCATCAATCTGGATTTCCTGCGCGTGAGCATTCGCACGGGCATTTTGAACATCCCAAGCTCCTGGCTGCTGGCCGCGGTCATCTGCGCCGCTTTGGCGCTTTTCGTCCGGTTCCGACAATACTCTCTCCACACCCAAGGCTGGGACCTTTTCGAATGCAAAATATGCGGACGCATCATGTGCCGCACCTGCCGGAAGGGAGTCCATTGCCAGAACTGCTTCAAGACCGTCGCCGGCGTGCAAGAGCACCGCATCAGGGTGGATCTCGTCTCACGATTGCGCAACAGGTCGGCCCTGGTCTCGGTGCGGATGGTTTCGACCTTGAATTCCCTGTTTCCCGGCATCGGCCACTTGTATCTGGGTCGGGGAGGCGGCCACTTCATCTGGCCCCTGACGGCTTCCCTGCTCATCGGCGGCTTGTGGAGCATAAACCATTTGTTCATGGAATATCCCTCCTTCGTGATCGGCCCCTTACGCTGGCTACCGGTGTTGCCCTTGGTGGCCCTCTACGGTATTTTCAACCTGAAGCAGCTTCGCACCCCCGTGGACGTGAGCAATGTCCTCTCCAAGAAGACCGCGCCTGAACGGGAGATCGTGCGATGATTCTTTCAGGCGACCTCAAGGATTTCTCTCTCGCGGATGTGCTGCAGCTGCTTTTGCAGCAGCGTAAATCCGGAGTGCTGAATCTATCCCGGAATAAGGAAAAGGCCGAGCTCTATATCTCCATGGGCAATCTCACCGGGGTACGGGTGAACGGCGAGACCCCCGAAGGCAAGATTAAGGAAATCCTGATCGAGACGGGAAAGGTGCAACGCCAGGAAATGGCGGATCTGGAGGCGATTTCCAGCGATATGGACCGGCCGTTGCTGGCCACCCTGGGCGCCAAAGGGTACTTGAGCGACGAGGATCGCAAGGAATGGCAGCAAATCATCACTGAAGATATGGTCTGCGAGCTGTTCGCCTGGATGGAGGGCCGGTATGAATTCGGAACTACCCTAAAAGGCCCCCCCTTGGCCTTACTGAACCTTTCCACGGAATTCGCCTGCATGGAGGGGATGCGCCGCATCGATGATTGGCCTCGCCTGAAGGAGGCCATTCCTGACCAGAAGCTAGTCTTCCGGCCCACCGGGAAAGCCTTCGATGGGGACTCACTGAGCTGGGATTACTCGGTTCTGGTTTTGGTGGACGCTCGGAGAAATGTCCAGCAAATCGCAAAGCAAGTACCTTTTGGCTCTTTCCGACTTTCCGAATGCATGGTAAATTTATGGCACGGCGGATTTATCGCCCCGGTGAAGGCGGCGAGCGAGGAACTCGATGCTCCGGTCCAAGCCGATCCGCAATCCGAAAAGGATCGGAAGACGGCCATGGTACTGGGGATTGCCGTGCTTTTCCTGGTTTTCGCGACGGGAGTGAGGCTTGTATCCATCTGGATGGTGGGAGCCATCGATCAGTCCGACGCGGGATGGCAGGATCCGGATGATTACGAAGCGGGTATTTCCCATAAGATGGGAAGGGACAACATGGAGACTTTTTTGATCGACCATGCCGCCAGGATGGACAGCCTTCCCAAAACCCTGTTGCCCTTGGCCCTGGACGGAGTCCTAACCGATCGGGAGCTTGCCGGTTCCGGAAGCGGAAAACCCATCTACCGTAAAACCGGAGAGAAAACCTTCATCCTGAAGTAGCATCCATGAGCGCCGCCCCAATGCATGAACTGAAGACCGCGGCCGCCGTATTGGCGGACGATGTCATTTGCCAGAGTTTCATCCAGAGCTCCAGCACCCTGGCCTATGCGTGCTTGCTCATCCGCGATCGCAAATACGACCTGGCGGTCCATGTGCTGCACAGCCTGGAGGCCAAACAGGCTTCACGGTTCAAAGACATGGTGTTCTATCTCCAGGCCCAGATCGGCATCGAGACCGGCGAGTTCAACATGGTGAAGAAGCGCTTGGTGCCGCGGGTGAACCAGCATCCCAATGACATGGTGAGCCTTTCCCTGCTGGAGTGCTGCATCTTTCTGGAGTTCACGGAGTGGGAAAGGTCCCACCCGCAGGCAGAAACTCTTTCCGCCGAATCCGGGACTCACGAAGTCCTGAGCGAGCGGGCCGGATCCGACATTTCCGGGCTCATCGACGTCCGTCCAACGCCGCCGGCCCCGAATACCGCCGTACCCCAGCAGCCCAAACCCGCCCAGGTGTCCCACCCCACA
>JALYSE010000223.1:0-3526 GCA_030854955.1 Fibrobacterota bacterium
CTCCAGGTGCGGCTGCAAAGGGCGAGGAGCGCACAAAGCGCTCAGAGACAACGCCGGGGGAGCAACTGCACCCCCGACCGTGCCCCACCGAAGGACACCGCGTTTTTCCAGATAACGCAGAATCCATGCGTCACAATGCATTTGGGCGAATCCGCATGCCAGAATGCCGCAGGTCAGGAACTTTTGCAGTTCTTCCGTGACGAACTTGGGCAGGCAACTCCCCGAATCGGTGTCGGTCCACATTCTCTCGAAGCTTGGTAAATGCTGCTGCATCACCTGGTAGAGGGTTGTCTTTTCGGGTTGCCGGCGGGAATAGGTCCAAGCGGATGGGGTCCCTGTCGGACATGATTGTGCCAAAGCTCGCATAAGAAGTCTTGGACGACGGAGACTCGATGGAAATATCGATACGAGTGACAGTAATCACGGAATAGATGGGCAATCTCTCGCAAGAAATACCGAGGCACACATCGCCCAACAACGCCATGGCACTTCGCTCGATCGTCGATATTGTAGAACCGTTACTCGCTCGGGGCTCCGCCCAAATTGGTTTTGGGGAGTGCCAGGCAATTCAAGCTGGGCTTCAGCTGCACTAACTTTCTTCGAAATCAATTTCTGGGGTCTACGTTAGTTTGCTTCGGCCGCGGAAGCGTTCCTGCTGGGCGATCAATACATCCTCGTCCTCGATCGAGCTTACGGGCCGGCGTGCCCAAGCCGTCGGTGAAAGGCTTCGTGAGCCTGGCGGGTCCTGTGAGGACCACCTGGACGGATGCGGATGTCCAGGAGGCCATGGGCCCTTCCGAAGGATGGCCCGACACCTATCCCGCGAACTTCATCGATGGCGGCAACGCCCCTTTGCTGTTGCTGCATGGCTCCAAGGACAGGGCCGTCGCCGCGCCCGGCCTTGGAAAGGCTTCCGTTCTCAAGGATATTTCCGTCTTCATCCAGGCCCCAGACGCCTGAGCAGCAGGTGAATATTCTGCACCGCGTTGAGCGCCGCGTGGGCACTCACATGGTTCTTGAAGACCGCAGCCACCGACCCGGTCTTCTTCTGCAACAGGATTTGCCCGCGCACCCACTCCTCGAGCTCGGCCAGGGAATACCGGTACTCGTAGCGGGCATTCCTAGCCCTCAGCCGCTCCACCGGTGAGCCGCCCTGTCCCGTTCCCGGGCGGCGGAGCTCCTGTGAAAATCGTCTCCCCCGATTCAGCCGACAAAGACATCAGCGTCACTTTCCGAGTTACCGATGACGACGGATTGACAAGCAGCCACGTCAGGCATATCGAGGTCTCCCGCTCCCATATGCGGACTTCCATTCCCATTGCCATGCCTGCTCCGAAGGTCGCCGAGGTTGGCGGGTTCTTCTATGTATTCGATTCCAACTCCAAAAGGGTTTTCGCTTATGACCCTAAGTCCCGGAAATGGACCGAGAAGTCGCCAAGGAGCGCTACGCGGCTTCATTTCGCAACCTTGGCCTTGAATGGGAAAATCTATCTGGTGGGCGGCGAATATGGGGATGACGTGGTAGAGGCTTTTGATCCCGCCGCCAACCATTGGGAAGTAAAGGCGAGCATGCATTTCAAACGGCGCGCCGAGAAAATCCTGATTGTCGGAGGTCGAATCATGTCGATAAGCGGAGGCAGCCAGAGTGGGTATTCTCTCCTGAATGACACAGTCAATTCCACCGCGGAAATCTACGATGACGTTCCGATAAGTGGACCGTCGTTCCCAATCCATCCGGCTTTCTCAACGGCGAGCTGGTATGGGCCAAGGATCGATTCCAGCTCATATCCTATTCTTTTAGCGGTTCCATGTTCGTCAAGTCTCTTTCCATTGGATTGGAGAGCCTCGGACCCAATCTCAAAGTGGGACCGGAATGCCCTGGGGCCATTCTCAGCAACTTCACCTTTGCCGGCGATATTATATACGGGATTGGGAAGAATATTTGCCCAGAATTGGACTCTGATTCCAATCTCTGGGCCATCGATCCAACGACAGGAAAGGCTAAGGGCCTACCCCCGCTATTGCATGGCCATACCAATGGAAAAGCGGCCATTTTGAGTGATCGCGTCTTCCTATTCGGAGGGGAAGGTGATCAAGTGCGGGACGTGGAGGAATACATCCTACCCTGACGCCGGAGTCGCCCCTTAGTAATGGGCATAAAATTCTAATTTTCACCGTCACCCTTACTCCGGTTTCTGCCGGAGTCCATAGTCCAGCGGGTCCGAAAATGAAAATAATGATCTTCCTACCACGCGACGAATACGTGCGGAACTACCTGCAGACCGACGGCCCTGTCCGACATTTTCGGACACGATTTGATCTACCTCCTATCGGACAAATGCAAGAACAGCAAAACCCTGGAAGGGAATCCCGCGTATCTCGGCAAGCTGCCCACGGATCCGGAATCGGAAAAGCAGCAGTATGAACTGTTCAACATACTCATGTGGCGTCACCGCAAACTGTCCCGCACCTTCTATTACCGGTTCTCGCGCTTCTACAAGACCTTCCGGAAACCGGGTCTAAAAAATTTCCTGCTCAACCTACGCGGACGCATACAGGCGGCTAAATAGGTCCTTCTGGGCAACCGTATCACCGGCGCCATCACCATCCCCAACCGGATCCGTCGACTTCCCAAATGCGCGGCCCTGGAGCGCATCCTGGATCAGTCCAGGCCCGATCTTGTGGTCTTTCCGTCCTCGGCGTACGATCCTCTTGGCAACGATCTGGTGCGTACCGCCAAACCCCGCGGCATCAAGACTCTGTTCCTGATCGACAATTGGGACAACCTTTCGTGGCTTCACGGCAAATCGCTGCCTGATCGCGTCTACGGTCCCAACCTCACCTTATACACTGCGAAGGCTTGGCTGAGAAGGGCCTGGGGATTTATCTCTACGGTAGCACGGAGGCCGTGCTGGCAAAGTTTTCCAAAAACTTCAAGGCCAAATTTCCAGGTCTCGTAGTATCCGGAAGCGAAGCTTCGAAATTCCGACGCTTGGACGCCAAGGAACAGTCGGAAGTCGTTGGACGCATCCGCGCCTCGGGAGCCAAGGCCGTATTCGTGGGCTTGGGCTGTCCGCGACAGGAGGTCTGGGCCTTTGAATACCGGGAAGCGCTAAGCATGCCTATCCTCGCCGTGGGCGCCGCCTTCGACTTCCATGCGGGTACCTTGCCCCAGGCCCCACGTTTCATGCAGGACCGGGGATTGGAATGGCTTTTCCGGTTGGTGCAGGAACCCAAGCGCCTTTGGCGGCGCTATTTGATCCTCAATCCGGTATACCTGTGGAACGTCTCGCTACAGAAGCTGGGTATCAAGCAGGTTACCCCGGCCGAGCCGGACGGTTCCGAGCCGATCGAGGCATACGGGTAGACCCCGTATCACCCGCGCATCCCGCTATTCGATGTGGAAACCCCGGAGCAACGGAGCCAATTCCACGGTCCGCTTGGGGGAATCAAATTTACCCGTTTCCGGATCGAAGCCTCCTTCGGGGATCCCATACCTCCCGTATACGTCCCATGATCCCGTATC
>JALYSE010000223.1:3536-7714 GCA_030854955.1 Fibrobacterota bacterium
GATGCGCCACGAAATTCTATCCGCCCTGCCCCCGGTAACAAATCGGTAATTGCCGCTGCCGCCGAAAAGGCTGTCGGTCCCCTTCCTAAGCCAGAATTCTACCGACGTCGCGGTACCTTGGTAGAATGTGACCCGCTCGCCCGATAGGGAGACTTCCAAGTTGGCGCCCCTGGCCCCAGAGGTCGGCTCCAAGGCGGTTATGCGGGGAGCGCCGACCTCCGTGATTCGGAAGGAAGGATGGGACAACAAATACCAAGGCTGGTATAGCTTAAGATTCCAAGCTCCCACGGCAGCGTCCGCCGGAATATGGAAAACCGCGCCCAGCAAGGAATCATTATACGGATGGGAGGACAGGGCTCGGATGGTATCCGAGCCTCTCTCGAGCCATAGCGTATTCGTGCCTGAGGTGAATCGGGTAGCCACGCCCGTCAAGACCACGCTGATTGTGGACATCCGCTCCGCCGAATCCGGAGCGACGCTACTGATCGAAGCCTGGCGCGGATGATAGTCCAATGCATTTTCCTTGGAAATGGTTCGGTAACGTAGCTGCAGATATAGGTTCCATTGCGTTTGGGATGTTTTCATAGGGAGGGAGAATTGCGCGACAACGGTGCCGGGATTGCCCATGTAGAAGCCCGAGGCCGGCACGCTGTCTTCGCCGGCGCGCAGCCAACCGGCTTCGGGCAATTCGGGGAAACCCGTATTGTGGCCCGTGATTCTCAAAGTCACCAAGCCCGGCAGATCGATCGAACCCGGGCTCACCTGGTCAATCCATACCGTGGTCGGGAGAAGCGTAACGGCCTTCGATTTAACCAGGGTTTTCCTTTGCCCCGCCTCAGCCATGACAAGATCCCACGGACCGGTGGGTGCATCTAGTGGGATAATAAAGGCTGCCACCATGGATGTTTCCGAACCAGCCTCCTTGTGGCCCGGGATGGACATCTCGCCTTTGCGCAGCCAGATGGAATCGGCGAAATGCGTCCCTTTGCCGACGATGGATAAGGAAAGCCTACTGCCGGTTTCCAAAGTCGATGGCTGAACGGCAAGGATGGTGCCGTCGACGGTTTCCGCCTCTTTGGTTGGAGCCTGCGGTTTGCATTGCAAAACCGCGAGCCCGGTCAGAATCGCTAAGGGCAAGCGCAAGAATCGGATTCTGGGCAAGGGTGTCGATTTTGATGGTTTCATGATCATTCTTTTCCTCATCGACAGACTTATTCGATTTTTCATTTTCCAAGGCTGTCCAGAAGAGTGGAAATTTTCTTCCAGCGCGGATTGTTATGCCGGGGTGGACACTTTGAAAACCAGATCCTGGCGCGGTCATAATCGCCTCGATTGTAATGTACGGAAACACAATTCAAAAGCACCTCCTCGAATCCCGGCCGCAGGTATAATGCGCGCTCATATAAATCAATGGCTTTCGCATGATCGCCGGCCTGCTCCATCAAGGTCCCTAGGTTGTTAAGATTATGCGCGTGAAACGGATGGCTGCGCATGGCGTCCTCGAAAGCGGCTTTTGCCCTCTTTCGATCCCCCAAAAGGAAGGACGCCGTTCCACTGTAAAACATAACTGGATTCCCAAAGGCATCCAAGGGATAAACCTTCACGTCCACCTTTGCGATAGAGGCGACCACGTCTTCCCAACGGCTTTCGGCCCGCGCATTCAAAGCTTGCCGCATGGATTTTTCCGAATCCAAGCGGATCCAACCCCAGGCCACGGCCAATATCGCGAGACTCAGAACGGCCCAATACGAATTTCGGATCAAAAACATTCTCGATTCGGGATATCGGTCCCTTTCGACTTTCCTTCCGGTTCCGGGAAAAGCGAGTATCGAAGCTGCCATCAGAACGAGGAATGCCGAGTGGGCGATCCGCTCCCGCGGAAATGAGAATGCCGCGTCTACCATATAGCCCATGATGCCCATGAAAATGCAGGCGAAATACGTCCCGGCCTCACCGTCCGGCGATAAGATCCGACTTCGGGCGCAGGTAGCCAGCAGACCCAGGAAAAAGGAAAGGTAGAGAATGCCTCCGGCCAAGCCCGTCTCGCAAAGCACCCAGATGAAATCGTTGTGGGGGCGGACGAATTCCGTTTCGGTTCCCTCCCGCTCTCCCCCCACTACTCGGATGTCATCCGTCCCGTACCTGGGGAATTCGATTTTCCAATTTCCCGGACCCACTCCGATCCAGGGATGGTCCCTTGACATGCGCAGGGACTTCTCCCATAACATCAATCGCCACTGGTTCTGGGAGGGATCGAAAGAAGAGGTCAACCGCGCATGCATGCCGACGGGAATGCTACCATGGAAAGAGGTCATAATCCCGAGGACCAAAACCGAGCAGGTCGCCGCCAGAAGCAGCTGCTTCCATTTTCCGCGAAGACCGGCCTGCATATCCGGCGCCCAGTCCGGGCAGATCAAGGCGAGGATGCCTCCGGCCAGGGAAGAGACCGCTAAGGCAAGCCAGACCGAACGGGTCTGAAGGAGGAAAATCACAACTAGGCCCGAAGCCAGGGAGCATACGCCTGCGAAACGCCACGCACGACGCATGCGCAGGACTGCGAAGAGGCTGAAGGGCAAGGAAAGAAAAAGAATATCTGAAAATAGGTTCTTATGCGCGAACGTCCCCTTTATCCCGTATAGTCCCTCCAGGTTTCGCGCTTCATCGCCCAAGCCATGCAGTTCCACCAATCCGCCGCAGGCGGCAACTAATCCAAAAACGATCATCGTTTTGGCCAGGATGCGGCGTGTGCGTACCGCACCAGTAGCCGCCATGATACCCCTCGACTGCCACAGAAAAACCGCCATCAAGGCGGTCTTGGACCAATCGTTTACACCTTCATAGGGATTGATCGAAAGGAAAACGGCAAGCAAAGAGACAGTGGCATAGGCCGTGAACACCCATATCAACGGATGAATGCAGGGGTGGGACGGGCTTAAATTGCAGTGCGGCCGCAACAGCATTTGGAGACTTAAAACCAGGACGGCCATCGCGAGAAACTTTGGGGCGAGATCAAAATCGATGGTCTTATCCGAATGGACGAAGGGCAGGCAAACGACCGCAGACACCGCAAGGAAAGTCAGGATACGATCGGCAGGCCGGGCCGGAATACCTAAGAGCCGGATTAGAATCGCATGCCCGCCCACTTTATTTTTTCAGGCCCGGCTAGGCATAATTCTCGGGGAACAATTCGCGTTCCACGCATTCGATAGGGATATGCAGGGATGTCATGTGAATTTGAGCATAGGTAAATCGAAACCCTTTTCCAACCCTTTACTCGGTCCCAGGTTCAGCCGATCCACAATCATCCTTCGCAATCCCTACAAATTCACCCAATTTATAATCCACTGAGCCTGGAATTCGCCACCACAATCGCCGCTTTTTCAGCCCAGAACGTACCCATCCCTACCCCTCCGCAGGGTTTCTCCATTTAGTCCAGCCATTCCTCGTCAACCCTGCCCCCGATAAACTCCAATTCTTCCTCTTCGCTAACGGGTGACTGAGCGGGTGAAACATTTGGTGGGCCTGTCGGATAGTGCATTGCTGCCAGAATCTTCCTTATCGTCTCCTCTTTCTTCACCAAGGCAATCAGTCGCAGTTTCCCGTCGCATGCAGGGCAGAGGACTTCGCTACCAAATGTTCGCCTGAGTAATTCGTACCACGGGATGTATCGTCTGCGAGCAGCAGCCTTCGGTTTGTTTTCAGCATCCGGAGTTAGCTTCGGAACTAATTCTTGGATTCCATTTTGTTGCGCTGACTCCTCCGGCTCTTCTTTGAGTCTTGGCAAAATATGTTTGCGCCATTGGCTATGTGAGGAAAGTACGCCGCAGTACAGAGTGATATGCCGGCGCGGCGGAGGTACTATCGCTGAGAGCCGTGCCAAAAAGGCCTTCGGTGCCAGGCCAATGCTCCGTGTTCCATCCTTCCACGGACGTTTGAATTCCAACTCCACGTGCCCGTCCGCCAACAGATGCAGTCGTTCATTGGCCATGGGTGGTCGAAGGATATACCGGCAAAGCATTTCGCGACCTTGCTTATCATTGGGTGCGACACGCCGGGCGGCGTGCAGGTTGAAGGCGCAGTCCTGTGCGCATAGATATCCTTTCGGTTCAGGGCGTGCATCGGTGGATGCCAACAGGCGAACCGGAGTGCTCCGTTGGGCGGGTCCGGCGGGCGCAACC
>JALYSE010000224.1 GCA_030854955.1 Fibrobacterota bacterium
GGCCTGTTTTTCACGGGCAGCCGGGCCGGGGGCGTGGCCCTCAATCGCCTTTTCGCGGATCGCCCCGGCCGCATCCTGGCCTTGGAACTGGGCGGCAACAATCCTTTGGTGATCTGGGACTGCGCCAATGCGGGGGCGTCCTCCCTGCTCGTGGCCCAATCGGCGTATATCACTGCGGGCCAGCGCTGCGTATGCGCCCGCCGCCTGATCCTGCCCAAAGGCCCGGAAGGCCAAAGGCACCTGGACGCGCTCATCGCGCTGATACCGCGTCTGCGCGTGGGCGCTCCCGAGGATATGCCCGAACCCTTTCTGGGCCCGGTCATTTCCGCCGCCGCGGCGGACCGGTTGCTCGAGGCCCAGGCGGACCTGGAAAAAGCGGGTGGCAGAATCCTCGTCCCCATGCGCAAGGCTTCGCGGGGAGGTTTGTCCGGATCCGTTTCTCCCTATTTGACCCCCGGCCTGGTGGACATGACGGATGCGAACGAGCGCCCGGACGAGGAATTCTTCGGACCGCTGTTGCAGGTGGTACGCGTGGACAGCTTCGACGCGGCCCTGGAAGAGGCGAACCGCACCCGTTACGGGTTGGCGGCGGGCCTAGTCAGCGACCGCCGCGAATTATGGGAGATTTTCCGCGACCGCATCCGCGCGGGAGTGGTTAACTGGAACCGCCAGACCACGGGAGCCAGCGGCAAGCTGCCCTTCGGCGGGGTGGGGGACAGCGGGAACCATCGCCCTAGTGCCTATTATGCGGCGGACTATTGCGCCTTTCCCATGGCCTCCCTGGAAGCGGAGAATGCCTCGGTGCCGGCCGAGCTTCCGGCGGGTATCGACCCCTGAGGGGAACCATGGAAGCCAACTTCGATGGCCTGGTGGGCCCCACCCACAACTACGCCGGCCTGGCCCACGGGAACGTGGCTTCCCAGGCCAACAAGCGCAAACCGGCCAATCCCCGCCAAGCCGCCCTGCAAGGCCTGGAGAAGATGCGCAAGGTTGCGGCCCTGGGGGTAGCGCAGGCGATACTGCCGCCGCAGAACCGTCCGGACTTGGCCTGGCTGCGCAAGCTCGGGTTTGCGGGGACGGACGATGCGGTCATCGCCAAGGCGGCCAAGGCCGACCCCGCCCTGCTCGCCGCATGCTACAGTGCTTCGGCCATGTGGACGGCCAACGCGGCCACGGTCTCGCCCTCTGCGGACAGCGCTGATGGGCGCGTCCAATTCACCCCCGCCAATCTCGCCAGCCAAATTCACCGCAGCGTGGAGCCGCCCCATACTTCGGCCCTGCTCAAGCGCCTGTTCCCGGGCAAGCGTTTCGTCCATCACGAACCGGCGCCTGCCGGCCGCCATTTCGGGGATGAAGGTGCGGCCAACCATATCCGCCTCGCGCCTTCCCATGGCGAACCCGGCCTGCAGATCTTCGTGTACGGCTACCAAGCGCTGGCATCGGCGAGTGCCGACGCCAGTGAACCGGAACGGGCCGCAGCGAGGAACAGCGCGAAAACGGCCCACAAATACCTCCCCAGGCAATCTCTGGAAGCCTCCCAGGCCGTGGCCCGGTTGCATGGCCTGGATCCCGCCAGGGTGCTGTTCCTGGCCCAGAATCCCGCTGCTATCGATGCCGGGGTCTTCCACAACGATGTCATTTCCGTAGGCAATGCGAACGTGCTTTTCTGCCATGAGGCCGCGTTCCGGCATCAGGCCGATGCCCTGAAGGAAATCCGCCGCAAATACGCCGCTTTGGGAAAAGCCGACGCCGGCGCGGGAAGGCTACGCATCATCGAGGTGAAGGCGAGGGAGGTGTCCTTGCAAGCTGCGGTGGAAACCTATCTCTTCAACAGCCAGTTGCTGACCCTGCCGGACGGCCGCGTGCTGTTGCTCGCGGCGCGGGAATGCCGGGAGCATCCGCGCACGCGCAAATACCTGGAGGGACTACCTGCAATGGGGCTGGGCATCGACCTGGTGGAGTTCGCGGACCTGCGCCAGAGCATGCGCAACGGCGGCGGCCCCGCCTGCCTGCGCTTGCGCGTGCAGCTTACGCCGAAGGAATGGGCGGACGTGCCTGAGGGCGTGAAGTTCGATGAGCCCCTGTTTGCGAAGCTGCGGATCTGGGTGGAAAAGCATTACCGCGATCGGCTGATGCCTTCCGATCTGGCCGATCCTTCCCTGCTCAAGGAAAGCCGGGCCGCTTTGGAAGGCGTCTACCGGATCCTTTCACTGGCCTGATCGGTCCCCGGCCAGGCCTGTCTCACGATCCCATTCGCCTCAGCGGGATTTGCGATCGGTGGATTCGAAAATCTTGTTGGCGGATTTGTCGTTGAATCCTTGGAACAGATCTCCGTTCGGCATAGGGTAACGACGGGCGAATTCGTAATAACAGCCGGGCACCTTGCGCGGACCGTCCCTGAAGGGTGCATCGGCCTCGTTGGCCAGGGTGGAGGATTGCTCGAGGAAGGTCTCCGGGCTCCCCTTGATCTCGCCTCCCGAGGCGTTGAGGCGGAACCCCCGTGATTTCAGAAAATCGTTCAGCGCGGTAAGGCCGGGGAAGGTGCGCAAAGCATTGGCGAAGACGGTGAAATGGTTGGCGCGGAAACCGAAGGCGGCCAGCCACGCGGCATATTCGCTTTCCCGCTCCAGGGCTTCGTAGCTTGCGAAGTCCAGGTTCCAGGGACGTCCGCCGGCCGACCAGTCGGGGCGTGCGAGGAATTCACGCGGAACCTGATTGATGAAGCCGAGCAGCATGGAGCGGGCACCGGAGCTGAGTTGGTCCAGGTGGATCTGGCTGATGAATATCTTGGGTTTATCCGGATCGGGATGCCGGTAATGGACGGCGGTGAGCTTCTTTTCCGTGAAGACGTGATTTCCTCCGGGCCGATACCCGAAGGCGACGTACGGAGCCGCCATGGCTTCGATATCCATGCCCGGATAAGCGAATGTGCGGAAGGCGATATGATCGTTGGCGATGGTTTCCCCGCGGGCCTCCAATAAGGAATGGATGCGTCCAGCTTGGGGATTGAGGGCGTCGTAGTCGCGCCAAAGCCGATCGAGCAGTTCCTGCAAGGTTCCCATGCCAGCCTCCCCTAGAAAGATAAAATGCGCCTTGTCATTCTACCACAAGCAAGTTTTACGGGCTCTGGATTCGGGCTCGGAGATCGGGTTACGGACCGGCGTGAGCCGCGTCACAGACTTTTTCGGGGCGGAAAGGTAGGTTGAGGGAGTCGGGAGTGCAGTGCGAATCCGAGGAATTTGAGGAATGCACTGTATTGGCTGGAATGTTACCCGCGCCTTTCCAGCCTACCCGCCCATTTTTTTCTGTTCCTGGCTCCGAATTCAACGGTATTGTTTCGACATTATGACAGTTGCAGGGTGAAGCCGTTACGGGCTTGAAGCCGTTCCCTCGCCGGGTCGAGTACCCGATCCAGCCCCTCCGATAGTGGGCATGGGCCCGCCATATTGGCTATTATTACCTACATGGACCGCGACTCTCTGCCTCTCCCCGCCGCAGTCCCCAGATATGATTCTGGTCTGATCGGCACCTTGGGGGAGCGCTCCCTCCATGCCCATCTGAAGCGCCTTTACACCCAACCGGGCGATTGCGTGGAAGAGAAGGTCGGCGGCTATTGGGTGGATATCTGCCGCGGCAAGGATGTCATTGAAATCCAGACCGGTAGTTTCGGAAGCATGAAGCGCAAGCTGGCGGAACTGCTGCAAACGCGCTCGGTGAAAATCGTGCATCCCGTATCCGTGGAAAAGTGGATCACCAAGGTGGAGGCCGACGGGGCCACGGTCATCAGCCGGCGGAAATCCCCCAAGCGCGGGAGCTGCTACGATCTCTTCGACGAACTGGTGAGCTTTCCCCAACTGATCCTCAATCCGCGTTTTTCCGTGGAGGTGATCCTGATCAAGGAAGAAGAGCTCCGCTGCGAGGATGGAAAAGGGAGTTGGCGCCGGAAGGGCACCAGCATCCGCGATCATTTCCTGTTGGAGGTGTCGGGACGTGAATTGTTCCAGACCGGCCGGGATTTCCTGAAACTGTTGCCGACGGCGTGGACCGGGCCCTCGACCAATCGGGAGCTGGCGAAGGCCCTGAAACAGCCGTACTTCCGCATCGCGCGCATGACCTATTGCCTGTCTCGCATGGACCTGCTGAAGCTGGCGGGAAAGCAGGGTCGGTCGCTGCTCTATGCCTTGGCGTGAGCCGGTTGTTCGAAACCATCGGCGATATTACGGCGGCAGAGATGGAGGGGGTGAATTGAAAAACCTGAATGCTTTCCAAGGTGTCCGCTTTCCTGTTGTTTCCCACCGACTGGCCCTCGGCCTGATCCTGATCTGCCCATTCTTATTTGGAGCATGCCTTTTCGATTCCGGCGTGGGCCCGAATCGGATTCCCAGCAACTTCAACCTTACGGTTCTGCAAAACGCTAAGAATCCACTGGCTGGAACCTATGATATGGACGAGGGGAAAAGCGTGGTAGGTCTGCAATTCGCATTCCGGTCGATGAATTACGCTTGGGAGGTCGATTCGAATATTGAATCCTTTCATGACCAGACCGGAACCTACCCTGCCTTGGCAGGCGCCTATTTCGACCTATCCAGTCAACCCAAGAATCTGAGGACATTTCTGGATGCGGTACGCGCCAAAGGGTGCGTTCCCTATGTCACTTTGGATCCAAAGGATTGGGATGAGCCGGACATGGCTTTGCAGAAGACCTTCCTCGGCAAGATACTCAAGGGAGAGTTTGACGCGCAGCTCAAATCGCTTGCAGGCGCCCTCCGTGATTTCCAGCATCCCATTCTTTTCCGGTATGCCCACGAAATGAACGGGGAGTGGTATCCCTACGGCGGTGGCGGTGATGCCGATGGGGATGGAAAAGCCGATGGTCCCGAAAAGTTCATCCAGGCCTGGCGTCATGTCCACGACCTGTTCGCAACGGAAGGCGCAAGCAACCTGCTTTGGGTATTTTGCCCCAATGCCGAGGACTTCCCGGATAGGGACTGGAACAGGCCATTCCGGTATTTTCCCGGAGTAGGATATGCGGATCTAATTTTCGTCGACGCCTATGAACATCATGACAAGCGGACAACAACCCTAGAGCAGGCTCTTGACAACTTTTACAATGAGATGGGCCACTTTCTAGCCTTACGGCAATCAGAAGGCGATTCCCTACTCCCGGCTTTTGGACTCGGAGAATTCGGAACAAACCGGGTTGAAGGCGGGATCAAGGCCGATTGGTATCTCAACTCCCTTGATTTCGTGGCAACAGACAGAAGAATAAAATTCCACGTTCTTTATAACGGGCAGAACGGGAAGGAGGACTTTTCCCTCCGAGGTTTGGGCGAGGCCATCAAATCCGCCTACCAGAAGACCCGTTTCCAATTTCGGCTTTTCGATCCCCTGCCGAATTGATCGTTACACCCATTTTCGACAACATTAAACCGACGTAAACCCAATCACCAGGAGGACGTTCGCAAGGGCGGGGTTCCGGGTTACGGGCGCGGAGTTCCCATGCGAGGCGCTCTTGTAGCGGGTGCCGCTTCCACGTCCGCGTTGTCCCGGTTCACGGTGATAAAAAGTAGGACGTAGAAACAAAGCACGATGTTGAAGAGCGGAATCTGCAAGGCGGGCGGAAGGCTGTAGATGAGGATGATGGCCGGAAACCATACGACCCAAAGGGTAATGACCGTCTTGGGCATGTTTTCCTTCCAGAACGGGAACCAGCGGAGTTCCCGCAAACGCGCGAAGCTGAACCCCGCGTCCTTCCAATAGAAAACGAGCTGGGTGAAGGGCGTGGCCCATAGGACACTGTAGATCAGTTGGTCAAAGAGGACCTTGGCGGCAATGGTCGAAAAGTCCGTATCGTTTCCGAACATCCAGCCTTGCGCCTGGTAGAAGTAATCCACCTCCACGCCCTTGATCGCCCAGAACAGTAGGTAGAACACACCGTGGGACAACGGTGTGGCGGCCCGGGTACGGGGGTTGAGGCGCAGGTAGAGGAAGGGGATGAGCCCGCCGAAGACGGCGGTGGCGAAAAAGCTGTAAATCCATCCCCAGCGGGACTTCAGCCCGGCTAGGCCGTCCATGGCTTGGTGGGAAGGCTCATGGAAATAATAAGCGACCAACAAGGCCAAGGCGAAGGCTTGCAGGACCAGGCCCGGCAAAAGATTGGCGCGCCCCGCAGCCAGGCTTTTCCGCCAGGGACCGGCGGTTCGAACGACTGCGTTCAAGACAGAAGGCGCTGGATTCGTTCGAGGAGAGGCGCGAAATGATGGGGCGACAAAAGCCCTGCCAGTAAAACTCCCGTTAGGGCACCGCCGATATGGGCCTCGTGGGCGACATTGCCGACTTCCCTATCCAGCAGGAAAGTCGAATAGGCGATGTAGATGACGGCGAAGATCGGTGCCGGTATGGGAATGGGCACGATCATGAAAAAGATGTTCATGTCGGGCTGGAGCACGATGGCGGCGAATAGGATGCCGGTGACCGAACCGCTGGCCCCCAGCACCCGGTAGTCCGGGTTGTTGCGGCGGAGCAGGAAAATCAGGACCGTGGCGGCCAGGCCGGAAACTACGTAGATGGTGAGCATATGGATGCCGAGAAGCTTCTCGACCACCTGGCCGAAGATCCATAGGGTGAGCATGTTGAAGATCAGATGCCATAGATCGGCATGGGTGAAGTGGTTGAGCAGGATGCCGGAAAGGTTGCGGCCGCGGGCGACCTCAAAGGGGGCGAACACGAATCGGCGGAAGCCTTCTCCCTTCTTGAGCACGGAAAAGCCCCAGAGGGAAATGGCCACGTTGAGGGCGATGAGCGCGTAAAGGATCATGCAGGGATAAAGTAGTAATCCCGGAGGCGGTCCTGGAACCCCGCCCACGGTCGTTTCCAAGGTGGAGGGCATGACCGATGCCCCGAAGCTGCAGGTGAAGGTGGCCTGCCAATCTCCGGGAAACCGGAGGATGGGTGCGATTGGCATGAACTATGGATAGGAGATACTCAATCCAAACCTAAAGCCCTGACGAAGAGAATCCAACACCGACGAGACAAAGGCGCGTATCCGCAAGGGCTTCATCCGTAAGGAAGCATTTGGTGGAAGTCATAGGTGGATGCCTGTTCCCAACGCGAGTGAATCGCCGTAAAGCTGAATTGGAGGGCCAGCTGTTTTACAGCAGCAACGTCCAATATTCGTTCCTATCCCATTTTTTCTCCTTTTAGGGAAAATTGCGCAACTTTTTTATTCCCTTGGGGTTATTGTTTGGCGTGGGGAATGTCAGGGGGGAAAGTGATTTTTAATTCGAAAAAAGTATTATCGGTTTTTTTGTTTTTAGTTATTTTTCGCATACCAGCTTTATCTTTAGACAATATAAATGGCGGCCCTCCGGGCACGGGATGGACTAAAGAATTCGAAGATAATTTTGATGGCAATGCTATTGATCCTGCAAAATGGGATGTGTTGGATCAAGTGGTAGTGCATCCTTCCGGATTAAAATCAGAATGTTTGTCTTTAGCTAGAAATGTTACGGTGGGAAATGGAATTTGTTCTTTGACGACAAAGCGTGAACAAATCGATTCCTTTAACCCACATTGCCAGGGACCCTAGTCTCGATTTTTTGGAATTAGGTCTTCTGCCTCGCCCCTCCGCTTGAATTTCTCGTAACTTGATCGAAATCAATCCCTTACCCTCGCTGGTGACACTCG
>JALYSE010000225.1 GCA_030854955.1 Fibrobacterota bacterium
CTTCTAATTTGTCCGGCATTCCCATTTTGGGGTTGCTGCATTCGTTTTTCGAAAGGAATCAAAATGGGAAAATCGGCGCTCGATTTCATAAGAACCGCAGCATCGGTACTCTTCATCGTGGCTGCGCCTTGGGCCCAAGTGGGTTGGCAGACGACACATACCACCTTACCCGCAAACGGCTTAAATGTCGGGGAATGCGGGCTGGTCGCCAGCTCAATGCGGGTTAAGGTTTTCCCGGCATACCTGGAAGTGGAAGAAGATGCGGAAATAGCCGCATTGGGCGGGGTGACCGCCGGAAACGATCCCAAGACTCTGGAAATAAGCGGCACTTTTCTAATGCCTCCCGGAACGGCCATCACCGGCGCATTGCTTTGGGAAGGGGATAAGGTCCTACAGGGCAAGCTTCTTGATCGCAATATCGCGGACAGTCTCTATGAAAGTCTGGTGGACCGGGATTCCATCCCACCGACGCGTCCTCGTGATCCCATCATCATCGAACGAGTGGCCAAGGATACCTACCGGTTCCGGATCTATCCCGTTGAAACGGGCCGGACGCGCCGCTTCCGCCTGCGCTATCAATTGCCGCCCGTTATCACCGACGAGGGCCTGGAAATTCCAATGCGCGCAGCCATCGCGCCTTTGTTTCCGGGATCCGGGACCAAGGTTTCCGTGACCTTCCAGGGTGGCGGCGAAGTGACCAAGGCCATTCTTGCGGTCGGCATGGGAGCGAAAACGGAAATGACTTTTCCGCGTACTCGCCTGCTGAACCCCATGGATCTCATTCCCCAAGCGGGCTGGGATCCGTACACGGGCCAATGGTCCGCAAGCTCCGGGATGCGTATCCTGCCTTACGACCCATTGCGACAGGTCGTAGTGAAGACCTCCTTTTCCTCCGGCCAGATGGCGGGGCATTACCTGAATCTTTACGCGGGAGTGACCGAAGACGTTCTCAAGGGTCTCAACCGACGCGTCGAAGTAGTGGTACTGTGGAAGTGGCATAATCCCGGTTCCTGGATTATCAAGACCCAGTGGGGTGAAGAGTTCACCGGGTATGTCTGGGAGGCCATGAATCAGCAGAACCTTATTCAGACCCTATACCAATCGATGGGCGGACTGGGTACCCGCATCGGTCTTGTGCATGATGACTCCAAGAATGAGCCCCATGCCTTCAAGGCATCCAATCGATCTGAACCGGAATACGCGGCCGCGATCGATTACCTGACGAGCATCCAAGGCGGCTATCCGGAACAGTTCGTCCGGGGCATTAAAGCCGGCAAGGCTTCGGGAAGCGTCGTCGCGGGAGTCACCGCCAGCAAGAATCGGTTCCGCTCCAACCTCCGGCTTGTAAAGACCCTGTATTCCCAGGAATCCGGTACGGTCCGGCATCTCCTGGTCGTATCGGCCGGGCCTGAATTCATAGTCGACAAGAACGATATGAACGTTTCCTTCGACAGCCTGTTCTCCGACAAAATTTCCATATCGGGGTACGGCGGAGGCTTCCAGCAGGCCGGATTCGATTTTTTCGAGGCCAAGAAAAAGCATGCCTACAAGGGGCCGGTGGCTGCCTCTTGGATGGGCGATGTGCCCGGATTCGCCGACATGAATCTGAACGTCATCGTCCGCAACGCGACAAAGGCGTATGATTTCTCGATCGCCTGCCAGGGCGGCATAAGCCCTGCTTGCGGGTCCTTGACCTTTCACGGCAAATCCGACTTGGCCTGGCGGGACTCCCTGGAATGGGAAGCCTTCGATCGGGACGGTAGGTTGATGGGGACTGCAAAGACCCTGCCGGTGTTGATCGGGAAGCCGGAGGATACCGCCATCGCCGTATTATGGGCTGGGTCGGGCTCCGCCTTTTCGGAAAAGAAGGAGCTGCCGCTGGGTCCCGTTTTCGGTTTCGTCGATGAATGGGCGAGCCTGCTGGCCACGGCCAAGGACAGCCTGAAACCGGACACCTACTCCGACTCAGGGGTTCCCCGAATCTCCAATGAAAGCCTAAAGGATGTAATACCCAATTACACCTCCGACTATGTTCCCTCCACGGTCATCTCTGCGAAACAGGCGGGACCGCTCGCCGAACCCTCCACCTGGAGAATTGAGCGCGTCCGCGGAGGAGGCCTGAATATCCGCATACCGGGCCTGGTTCGTGGAGTCGCGGCGGAGATGGATCTCTTCGGTCCCTCTGGGAAACGCGCGGGTTACTGGTCGGCGCGGTCCGAACATGGGGTGTTCAATCTCCCCGCCGTGGCCGTGAGACCCGGCGTCTATCTGCTCCAGATCCGTGTCGCGGGCAGTATTTCCGCCAAGCGCATCGTTCTCTAATGCAAGAGGCCCGGGACTTTCAAGTCCGCAGGGCCAGCTTCCAGGCCAAGGCGAACAGACCATAGGTCGCCATCACCAAAAGGCCCTGCCAGGGGGGGCGTTTCACCCTCCTAGGCATAAAGCGCGAAAGCAGGCCCAATCCCGCCCCGATTCCGAACCCGTAGAAATGCGCCTTGACGTCCGCATTCTCCCCAAGTCCCACCATCACCGCCACGAAGAACGCGGAGATGAGCGGCGTCAGCCGGCGCAGTCCGCCGAACCACGTACCGGCACCCACAGGCCGCCGCCCCGGTCTCCAACCCGTGCTTGCAGGTCCTTGGCCCGCAATCACGGCCGGATCCCGGAGCTTCTGCAGATTGAGGGTCTCCACGGCCGCCAGCATCCCCAAGGCGCAGAAAACGACCGAGGAGTATCCGATGGACACGTGGCGCGCCCCTGAAGCCAACGCGACCATGTAGTTGGTGATTCCCGCCCCCAGGGTGGAGAGGATCATAATGCTTCCCATGCCCAAGCGGTGATTGAGCAGGTTGAGAATGAAATAACCGGAGACCAGGTTACCGAGAAAATGCACCTCGTCGGCGTGGAGCGTGGCGGCGGTGATGCAACGCCACCATTGCCCCTCCAAGATGAGCCGCGCATCCGCGCTGCCGCGGGAATACCACCAATTGGCCCAAGGACTGAGTCCGACGATGAAATAGGCGGCCACCGGTACGGCCAGGTACAGGAGCGGGGAAACCAGCAGGTCCAGTTCCCCCGCCGTGGGCGGCAGATCCTGGAAACCGCGGTTCTCGGCGTGGTAAACCGAAACGATTTCCGCGGCCAGGGGCACGTCCCGTTCGTCGAGAGTGAGGCTCCACTCGCTGCCGTCGAATTCCATCCAGTGCTTGATCGATTGGGAGGCGAGCAACAGTGAATAATCGAGAATCTCATCTTTGCGCGCGCTTTTGAGGAGGACGTGCCTTAAAGGCGCCGCTTCTATCAGGGGATCGGATTCATCCATGGGAATCGGCTTCATCCGCGCCCCTGGATTTGTTCCATTCCGCACAATCGGCGTAACGGACGAGTTTCCCCCCGAAGATATCCAAGGCGCTGCCGATGGATAAATCCAGCTTCCCGCCGCTTTCCGTTTCCAAGCGTTCCAGATCGGAAAGATCGCGCGCACCGCCGGCGTAGGTGGTTGGAATGGGGGAGATGTCGGCCAGAAGCCTGACCAGGTTCCAGTCCATTCCCTGCTGCTGACCCTCGACGTCCGCAGCGTGGATCAGGAACTCGCCGCAATGCCGCGCGAAGGTTTCCAGAAGCCTGGCGTCGATGCGCACCTGGGTCACCGTCTGCCAGCGATGGGTGGCCACGAACCAGTCCTCCCCGCGCTTCCTACAACTGAGGTCCACCACCAGGCGTTCACGACCGGCCAGGCCGGAAATACGCTCCAGGCGGCCCGCATCAAAGACACCACCTGGAAACAGCCACGAGGTGATGATGACGTGGCTTGCGCCCGCTTTCAGATAGGGGAGGATGTTGGTGTCATTCAAGCCGCCGCCGACCTGCATTCCTCCAGGCCAAGCGCTGAGGGCCGCCATGGCCTCGGCTTCATTCCCGGAACCCAGCATGATGATGTGGCCGCCTTTGAGCCTGTCCCGCCGGTACAGGTCCGCGAACCAGGCCGCCTCGTGTTCGGAGATGAAATTGGTACGCAACCCCTCTCCCGAATCGGAAAGCGTGCCCCCAACGATTTGCTTTACTTTTCCTTGATGGAGATCGATGCAGGGACGGAATGCGGTCATAATTGAATATTAGCTCGAACTTTCTAAGTTGCAAATCCGGTTATAAGGCTATAGTATCGGGGTGGAGAGATTACCCGGCATGGGCGATAGGACTTCAATAAAACCGATTTGGGTCAAAATCCTTAAGGCGACGCTCCACGTCAGTTTCCTAACCGTCAAGACCCTTTGGTTGACCATTTGGACCCTGTACCAGATTGCCCTGGGAGCCGTGCTTGTCGGCCTTGTCTGGGGCGTTTTGCGGGTGGGGGAGTACTTCTCCATCTGGGACATTCGTCAGCTCCGCGATGAGAACCCCAAATCCACAGCTTTTATCGATATGGAACGGACCCGCCTTACGGATAGCCTGCGGACGGTCGGAGTCTGGCCCCGGGCCGATACCCTGATTAGCTGGACCTGGATTCCGCTGGATTCCATTCCCAAAATTATCCAGGAAGTCGCCCTCATCGCCGAAGACGCCAAGTTCTTCGAGCATCAGGGATTCGATCTCGAGCAGATCGAATTCGCCGTGGTAGCGAACCATCAGGCGGGCAAGAAGGCCCGGGGCGCCAGCACTATCACCCAGCAAGTGGCCAAGAACCTGTACCTCTCGAAGGACAAGGAGATGAGCCGGAAGTTGCGCGAAGCCGTGATAACCCTGGTGATGGAACATTACCTGCCCAAGGAGCGCATCCTGGAGGTGTATCTCAACATCGCCCAGTTCGACGAGGGTGTTTTCGGAATCCGGGAAGCGGCCAGGCATTGGTTGAAAAAGGACTTGAAGGATCTCACTCAGGACGAAGCCGTCAACCTGGTCTGCCTGCTTCCCAGCCCCACCAAGTGGAATCCGAAAAAACCGACCAATGCCTATCTCCAGCATAAGCGACTTGTGCTCCGCAATTACACGGCTTTCAAGGGAATCAAGAATACGGATTCCACCTCGACCAATTGGCAGGATTCGGCCTATGCCCGCTTGGCGGAACAGCTTTCCGAGGAACGTTGGAAGGTTTTGCGTTCCCGTCCTTTGGTGGAAGCGCAGCCTTCCATAGACAGCTCGGATTCGGCGGGTGGTACCCATTCCGGCCCGTCCATGATCCAAACGGAAGGGCATGGTGAAACGGGCAATGCCGAGAACAGGCCTTCCAGAAGCAAGCTCAGAACATTTTAAAGAGGGTCGGAAGCCCCGCCTCTGGATTAGGAAGCGAGGTATTCTGTAATGGCGGAACGGAGCTTTTGATACATCCAGGCCATTTTTTTGGGATCCTCCTCCAATAAAGTAGCCCTGAACCCGTTCAGGTCCGAGCAGAAGGAGGAAATCGGCACCACGCATATGCCGGTGGCGGCCAACACGTAGTAGACGAACCGTTTGTCCAACGGAACCCCTTCGACCATCTTTTCGACCAGGGCACGGGCGTCGGAATTAGCGACATGAAGCTTCTGGGTGGACTTCAATACGCCCTGTTTGAAGATGATGGAGGTGTAAAAAGCACCATAGGTCTTGTTTACGATGAGTCCGGGAACATCCTTCAAGGTTTCGAAGACGACGTCTCCGCGTTTCTGGATATCCAGGTTCAAAGCCTGCCGATGAGCCTGGAACTCAGGATGGGAAAGGATGGGCGGAATGGCCATCTGAGGCAGGGTAGTTGAGCACACTTCCAGCATCTTGGAGTCTTCAATGGCCTTGACCAATCGTCCGAACTCGGCGTCATGAGAAGTGTTATAGAACTCGAGCCAACCGCAACGCGAGCCGGGCCAAGGCAACTCCTTGGAAATGCCCTTCATGGAAATGCCGCAGACGTTGCCGATGACCTGGGCCAAGGGAATCGCTTTGGTTCCGTTATAGGTGATATGGGTATAAATTTCGTCCGCGATGATGAACAAATCGTTTTCCGCGCACAGGGAGACGATCTCCCGCAGGTATGATTCCGGGTACACCATGCCAGTCGGATTGTCCGGATTGATGATCAGAATGCCGACGATATTCGGATTGTATCTGATCTTGTTCCGCAATTCATCCATGTCCGGAAACCAGTGGTTATCCGGTACTAGCTTGTAAGTGATGGGGGGCTGACTGGCATGGCCGCCTTCGGCGGAGGAATGGGTCGAATATCCGGGGGACGGCCCGATGACGCGTGCACCCGGATCCAGATATTGGTAGACCTTGGAAATGGCGTCCCCGAGACCATTGCAGAAGAGAATATCTTCGGGCGTGATCTGGGCGCCGCCCAGATCGTTGTTTTTCCTGGAAAGGTATTGCCGCGTTTCCAGGACGCCCTTGGTGGGGCAATAGGCGTAACTATGGTTGTCCTGGGCCAGATCGGCGACGATTTTCTTCATCCATAGGGGGATGGGAGTGCCCTTGGCGACGGGATCCCCAATATTTTCCCAGAAAATCTCAATACCCATCTTTTGAAACAGGTATGCCTTCTTCACGATCTCACGGATCTCATAAACCAATTCGCCGGCGCCGGCGTGCAGTACTGCGCGTCTCATGGGTTAATGATAGAATTTTACCCTCCCGGGTTGGGAAAATGCGTTTCCTGAGGAACAAGGATGGTATTGTCCCCTGGGCCGAGAGTGTTTGGGGCCATATCACGCAAAGCAAGTAAAAGAAGCCGAATCTGAACGCGACCGGCCGCGCACTTAATGAATCCAAGAACACGCGACCCACGATTGCGCGGCCGCGAGCTTGTAACTCAATGTATCGGAAAGGATGTGGCGGTACGGCCGCAGAGAAGTGGTCTCACCGACTAACGCGAAGGGTGCCATAGGCCCCAAGCCCCCTCGGGACAGGGGCCTGCAGCCATTAACTTTTCAGCGCGCCCGCATCTGCGAAGGAATCGGAGTATAAGACCGGGGGAAGCGGGTCTCCGAATTGAAGATGTTCTTTTTCAAATTGTCGGCATCCCAAAACACGGTAGACAGGTTGGCTCCCGAGAAGTCACAACCCGTGATGAAGGCATTGTCGAAACGCGCGTTGGTAAGGTCGGCGCCGGAGAAATCCACGTTGAAGAGCTGGGCGCCGGAAAAATCCGCGAACTTCAGGTTGGCGCCGGAGAAGTCGGTTTTGCTCATCTTATCCGTGGTGAATTTTGCGCGCTCCAACTGGGCTCCGTGGAAGTTCGCCTTGTCCAGGGACTTCATGTCGAAAACGGAATTGTTCATCGAGGAGTTCGTAAAATTCACTCCGCCCAGATCCGTGCGGTAGAAGGAGGTGTTGTTGAACGAACACCTTTCAAAGGATGCGCCACTTAGCTTGGTGAATTGGAATTCGGCCTTGTCGAATTTGGAATCGGTGAATCGCGAGCCTTTGAGATTGGCTTCCACCAGGGCGGTCGATTGGAAGTTGGCGTTGCTGAAATTGAGCTTGGAAAGATTCGCGTCCGTCAGATTGGATTCGGCCAGATTGATGTTCGCTACGGTAGCGCCGCTGAAATCGGCCCCTTCGAACTTCACTCCATTGAATACCGCGTTCGTCAAATCGGCTTTGGAGAAATCTGATCCTTCCAAGCTGTTGTTCTTGAAATTGGCGCCGGCCAGATTGGCCTTTGCGAAAACGGCCTTCTCATTGAACTTGGCCTCG
>JALYSE010000389.1 GCA_030854955.1 Fibrobacterota bacterium
AGCGGGGTAATGCGGCATGATCATCCGTATCAGAACTCCAAGCTTTTAAAATAAACGAAACAGCAGAATTATTGCTGCTCGGACCTCCAAACCAAGGCCAATAAATCAGAAAGAATTGGTCACCAGGATTCGCATTGGTTACGTCTACAACGCGCAAATATGCGTTTTTTTCCATCTGGGTTGCTTCACAGCAAACCATGGGGACGTAATCCCTCTGAGTCTCCGTCGGTGAAGCGGTCCAATGCAAAATACCGGTATTGAAACTTGTCCAAGTATACTCAACGATGTCACCAAAGCTTGAAAAGGTTCCATTCGTACCATCGAGATCCGGATCCATTCTCAAATAAAGGTCGGCCCTTGATGGTTGAGTTCCTATGAACTGGAGTTGGAAGTAGAACTCCCCGTTGTTGTAAAAATCGTAACTTCCCTGTAGGCGCCAGCCTGCGATTGTATAATCCACCAAAAAGTTGGTTCTGCCAGATGGAAAAGTGACGGCCGCAGAATTTACCGTAACTCGATTCCTAGGATAGAGAATGCCATCGATATGACCTCCACTGAACCGGAAATGTGAAAAGACGGATTTGGTAATTGACCCCCCCCCCAGAAACAATTACGCCCTTTCCTAAATTTGTAATATTGCCGTTTATGGGCGCAGTATATGTCCAAGCGCCTGTTTGGTTCAGCCGTGGAACCCAAGTTAGCGGACTTGTTTGACCCCAAACCTTTTTCACTTGCATACTTGCAAATAAAAACAGCGCAAAAATCAAATAACTCCTCATTTGGACTTCCTTTTCGTTTTATGAAATGTCACACCACAATTGCAGTTTCAAGCTAGTAACAAATAGGGGGTGACTTGGATGCTTATTTCAATCTGCGCTGCGATAGGGATTGTGGCGCGGGTCACGATTCATGATTATACACAAATCAAAATATGGAAGATTCAGCCGAAGAGGGGCTTTTTCAAGTTGCATGATGGGAGATTAGTTCGCTGTAAGCGAAAATTCCCGGGCGGAACCCTCATCAAAGCCATCCAAGGGCTTGACCATCCGGTAGCCGATGTCGCGGAGGAATCGTAAGCACGCCTCCTTGGGACCGTCTCCATGGGTTGAAAGCAGAATGGCGGGTTTGCGGGACCGCAGGATGCCGGACGCCCCCTGCAGCACTTCCAGCTCCGTCCCTTCCACGTCGATTTTGAGCAGGCCGGGGATCGCGCGGTATCGGGCCGCGAACTCGTCGCAAGTGACCGTGAAGACCGGTAAGGTCCCATCGGCATCCACCTTGCCCTCCGAGCTGTGCTCTCCCAATTTGAAAGCGTCGATACCGGTTTTCCCGCCCAGGGCCCAGGGTATCACCTGGGCGTTACGGATGCCGTTGGCGGTCAAGGTG
Source organism: Fibrobacterota bacterium (assembly GCA_030854955.1). Classification (GTDB taxonomy): domain Bacteria; phylum Fibrobacterota; class Fibrobacteria; order UBA11236; family UBA11236; genus Chersky-265. The sequence goes on from JALYSE010000389.1 coordinate 1,387, forward strand.
CGTACCAGGAAAGCGATGTTCCGGGGCAAGGGCTCGAAAGCGAAAATCGAGCGGGAGGCCTTGGCCAGCAGCAAGGTGTAGAGACCCGAATGGGCTCCAATGTCGAAAAAGACGCCGCCCGGTTCCGCCAAGCGCAGGGCTTCCTTGAGCTGGCCGGGCTCACAGCGGTTGAACAGGGTGGAAAGGCCTTTGGCGGGCCCCGGGGCCGCGCCGGCGAGCCAGCGACGGCCGCGCAAGGGTCCGGCCAGGACGGGCAAGGGCGTGCCGTCCGGGATGAGCGCGGCGAGGCATCGTTTGATTGCATCCATGATCCCGGAAAATATAACCAGGATGGGTCCCGTCGGTGGCGGGAGGCGGCCCGGGCTTGGCCGGAAAGCCGGGGATATTGTATTATGGCACGATGGAAGGAATCGTCGGAGCGGGGTTTACCTCCCATTCTTCATGAAAAGAATCCGCAGCCTCATGGCCACCGATACCCTCCGGTATACGGGTGCCGTCGTGGCCTCACGCATTCCGCCCTTCCTCTTCCTTCCCGTCTACGCCTCATTGCTGCCGCCGGAGGATCTCGGTCTCTACCTCACCGCCATGATCCTGGTGGATCTCGTCCAGACCCTCTCCTCTATCGGGATGGTGCAGGCCCTGTTCCGGTTCTTTCCCAAGGCGGCGGGCCAATCGGAGCGGAAGGCCATGCTGGGCACGGCCTTGATGACGGGCGCGGCGGGCGGCGCCTTGATCTTCGCGTTATTCATGGGCGCGTTCAGCCTGCCGGCGGCGCGCGAATCCCTGGAGGCGACCCGGGGCATGGGCCTGCGGGCCTTCGTGCTGGCCTTGATCGCGGGCGGCTTCATCAACATGATGTCGATATTGACCGCCTATGTCTGGGCGGAGCGGCGCACCAAGGTGTTCCTGGCCGCCATGGGGACCGGCGCCGTGCTGGAAACCGG
>JALYSE010000226.1 GCA_030854955.1 Fibrobacterota bacterium
GAAAGCCGCCATGGCCTCCGTGCCCAGCACCTCCACCTTGCGTGCGGGCGCGGGGGGACGGTAACCTGCGCGGGACATGGCCAGGGCTTCGGCCTTGGCCTGGTCGAGACGGGTCGACTCGTTGGAAGCGATGACGGCGCGGCGATCCATGTAGCCCATGTCGAAGGCTTCCTTGGCGCTGGTGGATACCTTTCCCATGGCGATGAGCTCGAAGGCCTTGATGAGGTGGTTGAGCGCCAGGGCGCCTTTCACGTTCTGGTAGGTGCGCACGGCCAATTCCTTGGTGCCGCCGCCCGCAGGAAGCAGTCCCACGCCCACTTCCACCAGGCCCATGTAGGTCTCGGGGGAAAGCACGGGACGGTTGCTGTGAAGTACGAATTCGCAGCCGCCGCCCAGAGCCATGTTATGGGGCGAGACCACGACGGGGACGCCGGAATATTTGATGGCCATGCTCGCCCGCTGGAATTGCTTGATGGCATAATCGATATTGTCGAACTCGCCGTTGGCCGCGTCTACAAGCACCATGGCGATATTGGCGCCGGCGCAGAAGTTCGATCCCTGGTTTCCGATCACCAGCCCGGACCAGCCGTCGTTCGCCTTGTCCACCGACTTGAGGATCATGTCCAGGGAGATGGGCCCCATTGAGTTCATTTTGGAATGGAATTCCAGGAGCAGGATCCGGTCGCCCATGTCCCAAAGGGTGGCGTCGGTGGTTTCGATGACCGGCTTGGAACTCGCGCGATGACGGTCCAGGCTGAATCCTCTGGGCTTGAGAGCATGGCGGGAAGCCGAGGTCCCGGACTTGGGCGTGTCTTTGATGGCAATTGCGCCGCCATCGGGCCTGTAGACACGGGCATCACCTTCGGCTTGTTGGAACAGCCATGCGGGAGCTTCAATTTTGTATTTGGCGCAAGCCGCCTGGAAGGTCTCCGGGCCGATAGCATCGATGATCTTGAAAGGCCCCATCTCCCAGCCGAACCCGAGCTCCATGGCTTCGTCAACGTAGGAGAGATCCTCGGTGATGGTGGGCGCCACGGTGGCCGCATAGGCCAAGGTGGTCGAGAGCATGCGGCGAGCCGCATCAGCGCCCCGGCCTTCGGCCGCGAACAACTTGCGGAACTTCTTTTCCGGCGTCTCTTCCTTGGAGACGTCCTTGAGTTCTTCGAACCGGGCCTTGGCCTCCGGGCGGTATTCACCCTTGGCCAGGTCCAAGGCTTCCATCCCGTCCTTGCCCTTGCGATAGAAACCGGCGCCGGATTTCCGGCCAAACGCCTTTTTGTCGATGAGTCCCTGGATGACGGGATCGACGGCGAAGATTTCCTTGGGGAAGGCCTGCTGGAGTCCCTTGATGATATGGCCCAAGGTGTCGATGCCGACCAGGTCCACCAGCTTGAAGGTGCCGGTCTTGGGACGTCCGATGATGGGGCCGGTGAGAATGTCGACTTCCTCGACCGTGAGATTCAATTCCTTGGCGAGCGCGACCGTGGCCACCATGGCATGAACGCCGATGCGGTTGGCGATGAACGCGGGGGAATCCAAGGCAGGTACGGCGACCTTGTTGAGCACGGAGCCCAGCACATGGTTGATCCGGTCAACGGTAAGCTGGGTGGTCTTGGGGCCGCGGATGACCTCCACCAGGCGCAGATAGCGGGGAGGATTGAAAAAGTGGGTTGCGATGAACCGCTCCTGCACGGTGGCTGGAAGGTCCTGGGCAAGGATTTTGAGCGGGATGCCGGAGGTGTTCGTCGTAAGGATGGTGTTGGGGCCCATCACGGCCGCGAGCTTCTTGAACAATTCCTGCTTGGGCGCCGGTTGTTCGATGATGGCTTCAATGATCCAGTCGGTTTTTCCCGCTTCGGCGAGATGGTCGGCCGTGTTACCCGTGGAAATCAGGTCCAGGACATCCGACGAATAGGTCGGGGAAGGTTTGATTTTCTTCAGCGCGTCACGGCCTTTGTCGGCGACCAGGTTGCGGTTTTTTCCTTCGGTGGGGACGTCGAGAAGCAGGACCGGAATGCCGCATCCCGCCAAGTGGGCCGCTATCTGGGAACCCATGATGCCGCTGCCGATGACGGTTGCGCTGCGAATCGGTTGCATTGAGCTTCCTCCAGGGGATCAGGCGGTATGTCGTGGGAAGACCGCTCCCCGGTCTTTCCGTATAGGTATTATTGTACTTATGAACGGTACATGGAATCAATTTCCGTTCGGTATTTCTCCATCACGATGTGTCGCCGGATTTTCATGGTGGGAGTCAATTGTCCTGAATCGACGGTTATCGGGGTCTTGATAATCGCGAATTTCTGGATCTGCTCCCAATGGTTAAGCTTGACGTTGACTTCATCTATGGTTTTTTGGATGTAGGCCTTGGCCTCCTTGCCGTCCAGGAAGAGATCGTTCCCGGCGCTTTCGAGGTTCAGCTCCGCCTTGACCGCCTTCATGTTTTCGAAATCGGGGAAGATGAGGCAGGTCGTGTAGGGCTTGCCTTCGGCTACGACCATGACCATGTCCACCAGCTTGTTGGCCGAGATCGCCTGTTCGATGGGAACTGGGGCCACGTACTTGCCATTGGCCGTCTTGAACAATTCCTTTTTGCGTCCGGTGATCTTGATGTAGTTCTCGGCATCGAAGTGGCCTAAATCCCCGGTATGCAGCCAACCCATTTTGTCAATCACTTCGGCCGTTTCCACCGGCTTGTTGTAATACCCCTTCATGACATGGGGGCCGCGGGTGAGGATTTCCCCATCGTCCCCGAACTTCACCTCCACTCCGGGAAAGGCGAGCCCTATGGTGCCGATCTTTCGGTGGCCCGGGAAGTTGCAGGAGATGACCGGCGAGGCTTCCGTCAGCCCGTAACCTTCATAGATGGGAATGCCGATATTGATCAGAAAGGACGCCAGACCGGGGTCCAGAGGTGCGCTGCCGGAGATGGCGATGCGCAAATTGCCGCCCAGGGCGGCGCGCATCTTTTTGTAGACCAGGGCGTCATATATCTTGTCCATGAAGGTCTCGCGCGATCCGGGAATTTTGCTATGGGCGCGATTCCAAGCTTTGGTCCCGAGAGTTTTCTTGAATCCCTGGGCCAACTCCACGTTCGCCTGCATCTTGGCATGGACCTTTTCCAGTAAGCGGGGCACCAGGGTGATGACGGTGGGATGCAGTTCCCGCAGGTTTTCCGCGACCTTTTTGATTTCCTCGGCGAAGTAGATGCTGGTGCCGGTAAAGAAGTAGTAGTAGGTGACCATGCGCTCGAAAACGTGGGCAAGGGGCAAGCAGCTCAGGATTTTGTCGGTGGCGGGATCCAGGGGGAACCGCTTGTGGGCCGCGAGCACCTGGAAAACCAGGTTCCGATGGGTGAGCTCCACGCCCTTGGGAACCCCGGTGCTACCCGAGGTGTAGATCAAGGTCGCCGTATCCTGTTCGTTAATGCCTTCTGAAAGGCGCATATATTCGCCTGGGTTCTTGGCATGCCGCTTGGCGCCCATATCCTGCAGATTCTGGTAGGAGACGCACTGACCGTCCGCAAGCCCATCTGGGGTCGCCGAAAGCGGGGCCATGGTGATGATCTTTTCCAGCTTGCCGAAAAAGGGTTTCATGGCCTGGTATTGCGGGTCCGAGCCTACGAACAGGAAGCGCATCCCGGAATCCTCGATCTCGTAGATGAGGTTGTCATGGGAAATGTTGGCGAACATGGGAACCGAAACGGCTCCCGCCCCTAGTATGGCCAGATCCATCATGATCCAGAAGGGCGACGGGTCTGCCACCACCCCCACCTTGTCCCCTGGCTTCAATCCCAGTTCCACCAGGCCCAGACCGAGCTTACGCACGGTATCCGCGACTTCCGTAGTGGAAAAGCCCACCCACGCATCGTCTTTCTTATACCCGAGCGAGATCGCGTTTTTCTGGTTCACTTCGACATACTTCAGAAGGCCCGGCAAAGTCCGAAACGTTTCGCTCATGGGAAGCTCCCTGGATTATTTGCAGAAATGGTTCCGGACCGACCCGGGTTTTTCAGGCCGTCCGGTAGCGAATCGAATACCATAATTGTCCTTTGATAATAACATAAACCTGGCCCCTATTCACTCCGGGATCACTCCACTTATGAAGACCGACCAACATGGTCATGGTTACCGGAAAAACGGTAACTGCAATGGGGGTTGTCAAGCTGGAAGTTGGACGTCCCCCGGTTCCGGAAATGTGAATGGATCAGCGGACCAGGCCTAAATCGAGGACGCGAGGGTCGGTGAACACCTTGAGGACCTTGTCCTTAAGGCGGATTTCCTTGGTCATCAGGATGATTTGCCAGCCATGGCGGTCGTGGAAATCCCGAAGGAGTTCCAGGGCGCGGGTTTCCCGTCCATCGTCCATGGCCAGAAAGGGTTCGTCCAGTACCAGGATGCCTGGTCCTTGCCGGTGTTTCAGCGCCATCGCAAGCTTGGCGGCAAGCACCATGGCATGCTTGGTTCCCGTCGAGAGGTGATCCAGGGCTCGGTTTCCCCCGCCGGCATCCTTTACCTGGATGTGCCGGTCTTCCAGGCCCAATAGGGAAACCGTCCGGCCGGCCGGGAGGATGTTTCCCAGCATGCTTTCCATTTCCCGGGAAAGGCCCGCTAACATCAGGTCCGCGCCATCCCCTATCTCCCGGAAGATTTCCAAAGCCAGGGCCGCGGCCCGCTTATCCAATTCCTTGTCCTTGATTTCCTCTTCGGCCAGGGCCAGGCGATCCTCCCATTCCACGATTTCCCCGGCGAGTTTGCCCAAGGCACCACGGATTTCACCAGCCAACCCTTCCTTTTTTCCAATCAACTCGAGCTCGCGTTTTCGTAGAGATTCCAGTTTTTCCCGCAGTTCCTTCTGGCGACGGCGCAACTTCTGGAGAGCGGCATCGTCCAGGCCCTTTCCGGGAATGCCCTCTTCGTCAAGGACCTGCAATTTGCGCCGCAATTCCCGCCGGAAGCCTTCCAGGTCGACGCCTTGGGCCAAGGTCTCCATGTCCCCGCGACGCCTTGGCAATTCGGCCAGGACCTGTTTGCATCGGGAAACCTTAAGGGAGTATGCTTCGATGCTGTCCACGCCGTGGCGGTGCAACCATTCCCGTTCCATTCGGCGGGAGGATTCCTCCCCGTCCTTGAGCGCGGCGAGGGCGGCATCGATTTTTTCCAAAGTCTCCTGCAATCCATCCAATCGCCGTGAGGCTTCCCTTTCCCGGGCCTCCAGCTCTTCCCGTTCCCGGGCGAAGGTCTCCATGGCCTGCAGGAAGCCTTCCAAAGTGGAGATGTCCCCCACCCCGGATAGGGAGCCGGCGGTCAGGGACCATTGATCCTTCCATCGGGACAGGTTCCTTGAGAGCCTTACGGCGGCGGAATGGGTTTTGGATTTGATCCCCGCAATAACGGAGACGACCGAAAAAACCAGGCCTAGCGCCGCCAGGCCAAGGGAAGCCATTCCAGAGAGCATTACCGCAGCCCCGGCACATAGTCCTATCGAAGCCAGCAAGGCCGCAAGGCTCCAGACCGGCAAGGGTCCGCCGGCCGGTTTTTCCGCGAGCGCGGACCTGGCCTCATCACGCAACCTTCCTGCCATTGCAGACCGCAATGCGGAGGCGTCCATCATTTCCCGAAGCCCGCGGCATTCACCCCGCGCCTGGGCCACCAGGTCCGCCTGCTGTTCTCGTTTGCCACGCTCGGAAAGGAGGTTCGCCGCCGTACCGCGGTTCGCCTCGGCAAGCCGATCGAATTCGCCCCGGAGGTCTTCCCTAAAAGCCGCGAACGCCTTCGCTTCCGCCTCTAAGGCCTCGCAGTCCTCCAACCGGGCCAAATGGCCGGAAAGCTTTTGCCGTAAGGAAATCCGGTCTTCCTCGGCTCCGTCCTTTTCGAGGGAGGCCAATTCGGCTTTCGCCTCCCGGATCAGCGCAAGAGCCTCCTGCAGGGCCGATTCGGTATCCGCCAGTGTCCTTTCCCTCGCGAGAATGGAATCCCTTTCGCGGCGACGGGCATCCAATTCGTGGCGGGCCTTGACGGCGCCATCCCTGGCCCTTTCCAGTTCCTTGTTGTGCGACAGCGTCCGCGAATCCGAACTTCGCTTTTCGAACTCCCCCGCCAATGCGGAAGGGTCCAGGCCTCCATGGAACAGGCGGGACTTCAATTTGTCCAGCCACTCTGTGCCTTTGTCCAGTTCCAGCCGCAAATCGCCTTCCCGGATGGCGTACAGGTTCATGAACTCTTCATCGCTGATGGGATTGTCGTGGGTCAGCAAAGCCTGGGCGTTTCGTCCCGGCCCGTAGCGGGCCTTTAACACCTTGCCGGACTTTTTCGTTTCGCTGGGCCGGCACAAGGCCTGGAAGAGGCCGTCGAAAAAGGTGGTCTTGCCTGCCTCGTTCGGCCCGAAGACCAGGGTGACTGCGGACAATTCGAATTCGGCCTTCTGGAATTTGCCGAAACCGGTGAGGGTGAGTTTGAGGATCACGCCAGCCGCTCCAGGTTCGACTTCAGGGAATTGAGGGCCAGTTCCCGGGCCCGGATCCAGACGGCGAGAGCGCCATCGTCGGCTCCTGAGTCCAAGGACGGGCGAGGCATGCGAGCGGTCCAGCTCTCCAGGAATTTCCGGACGATGGGCTGGGACGCGATTCCGGGAAGGGCCGATACCCCCTCGCGATTGATATCGAACCGTCGTACCCGCGATGCGAAGCGGGCGCGCAACCGTTCCGCCATGCGGGCCACGGCGGTTTCATCTTCAACCAAACCCTTGAACTCCAATTCGATATGATCGGCGCCTCCCCAGTTTTTCGAGAGAGCGTCCAGGTCGGTAGGCTCGCCTTCCAGGGACAGCGGCAAGGCGTAATGGCGGTATTCACCGGCAGAAGCCAAGGGTATGAAAACCGGCTCTGGTAGAGTGGTGCCCGGTTTTCCCGTGGATCCGGAGTTGGGCAGGTCCAATAACAGGGCCCCCCGGGGCCCGCATTCATTGCGCCGCCAAACGCGCGTGGAGCCGGGATAGGCGAAAAGGACCGGGCCGATGGCTTGGGTACGTCGGCCATGGATATGGCCCAGCGCCGCGTAGTCCGCCTTGAACCGGAGAAACAGGTCCGGATCGAGGGCGGTCGCGCCGCCTTCATCGTCCGGGCCGCGATAGGACATTCCGGCGACGACTCCGTGGGCCAAGGCGATGCGCCAAGGGGCCTCCTTGGAGGATACCGCCCAGTTACCGTAGCCGGAATAGTTTTCCTGATGCGGTACAGCGAGAAACTCGATGGCCGCGCCCCCGCGATCCCGGCGAAGTAACTCGAAAGGCTGGGCGTGAAGCACCGTGGCCGCGCCCCAATCCAGACGGGACAATTCCCCCGTTCCCCTTTGGAGTTCCTCATGGTTTCCGGGCAGGTACATGAATTCGAAGGGAGGAGAACCCAGGATGCGGCGGAATTCCCCCCGCAATTTCTCCGCGTCCGCGAACGTATTGAAGAGGTCGCCGCAGAAAAGCAGATAGTCGGCATTTTCCCGTTTCGCGGTCCCGACCAATTCCGTGAATACCGCCATGCCATAGTCCTGGTCGGCTACGGACAGATGGATATCGGCTGCGTGAAGGATTCTGGGCATGATCCGGCTTCCGGCCCGAAGGGATTCCGGGCCAATGGCAACGGGAATATAGCAAAGCGCCAAAAG
>JALYSE010000227.1 GCA_030854955.1 Fibrobacterota bacterium
TCGTATTCCTTGTCCTGGCTTTGATTTCCTTTCTCACAGGAAGACGAGGCAAAGCGATCTAGAGTACGAGCTGGGACGACCCTATCCATTGATGCGGTCGACTTCGCCCGATTCTCTTTCGATTCCGAACCCGATGGACATCCGTCGGGTTCGGTTTTATCCGGCCGTCCCGGATATCTATCTTTTCTCCTTTAGCACGGCGCCATGCCGTGAAATCCGGGAGAAAGAGTGCTCATCAAAGAAGACAGTACGGATATCGCGACCGCCAGTGGCCCCATGCGCGTCCATTGTTTCCAACCTGTTTCAGGCGGGCCCTATCCAGGTCTCATCCTGTTCTCGGAAATCTTCCAAATCACCGGGCCCATTCAACGCACTGCCCGCCGCCTCGCCGCGCAAGGTTACATTGTCGCAGCCCCCGAGGTATACCATGAATTCGAATCTGCCGGTTGCGCGCTGGCTTATGACAAGGAGGGTACCGACAAGGGCAACCGCTACAAAATCGAAAAGGATCTCGCCGCCTACGATGCCGACGCGCGAGCGGTGATCGCCCACCTGAAATCGCTCCCCCAATGCAACGGACGACTCGGATCCATCGGCATTTGCCTGGGAGGGCATCTCAGCTTCCGTTGCGCCATGAATCCTGAAATCCTGGCCGGGGTATGCCTCTATGCAACCGACATCCACAAGCGGGGCCTGGGAAAAGGCATGAACGACGATACCCTCGACCGCATTTCGGAATTGAAAGGGGAAATGCTCATGATCTGGGGCCGGCAGGATCCTCATGTTCCCCAGGAGGGACGGGACCTTATTTACAGGACCCTGACCAGGGCCGGGACGAATATCACGTGGCATGAATTCAACGCCCAGCACGCATTCATCCGAGATGAAGGCCCACGTTATGATGCCGCCTTGGCGGATATCAGCTATTCCCTGGCCTTTGAAACCTTCGGAAGGCGGCTGCAGACGGGAAATGTGGAGGCACCGGCCGGAGGGGGTTAGAGCCCGATCTCCTTGGACAGGTCCTTGTAAATGCGGCCCACGCGCTCCACCTGACCCTTGGCCGGGAAGCGTTCGTAGAAGCCTTCGGATTTGAAAGCCGACTTCAATTCAATCCAAGGCTGCAGCTTTTCCACCCAGCGCTTCACGCGGCCCTGGGTAGGCTCGCTATCCTTCTCGGACAAATCCGCGCAGACGCGGATGAGCGCCTTGAGGGTTACGGGCTTGGTGACCATGTGGGTCGCATTCTTGCCCCAGATTTCGCTCCAGACCTGGGCGGCCGCCTTGAGGAAATCCCGGAGCTGTTCGTAGTAACGCTCGGCCTGATGGGTGGGTGAAAGATCTTCCTTGGCATCCCATTCGGACTTGACCCAACGGTTGACTTCATTGAAAAGCTCCGCCTGCAGGATCCATTTCTCCTGCTTGCTTTTTCCGCCCAAGCGGTTGATGCGGTATTGCAGAGGACTGTCGTCCCGGCCGTAGAGATGCTCCACCACCCGGGCCGAACAACGTTTGTCCGGAGAGGCGAAAGTGACGCGCTCATAGAGATCCACGAGATGGCTCCTATTGATTCGCGTAGGCGTGGAATTGATGATGACGAACATTTCCGTGGCGAAATCCTCGCTGCGGCCGTCGAAGATAATGCAAGGCACGTTGATGGAAGCGGCCTCGTCCGGGTGTTCACGGAAATAGAAATGCAGGGCGGCCAGGCGGTGCTGGCCGTCGATGATGAGGTATTTTCCGTCCGGATCCGACAGGTGGCCAACGCCTTCATTGTCGCCGATGCCTCGAAAACGGAGTTTTTCGGCGGTGAAAAGGAGGACGGTGCCCGGAATCGGGGGCTGGTTGCTGGCGGTTTCATAGAAATTGCGGATGGAGCGGATTTTCTCGCGGGCCATGGTGCGCTGGAAGGCTTTGTCCGATTTTTCGATGCGGCCGATGAATTTGGCGATGTCGTCGCCCTCAGGAGCGGGTTCGGCTGCGATGGGCGTGCCCTCGTCGTAGAACCGGCTGCTGAATCGTACTTTCTCCAAAAGCGCTTTCGCCGGGTAGGCTGCGAAATAGAAGATGGCGTCTTTTTGTCGGACCTGAGTAGCCAGCATAAAATCGACCTGCTTTTAGAGTAGTGTGATGTCCCAATCGAGTAGGGAAAAGTCCCAGGCTTCCAGGCGACCCTGGATACATTCCTTTGTGGAACCGTTCACGACCCCTGGATAAGATATCTAGAAGGGCGGGTTCTGTATATGGAGCCGGCCAACTTTCCTCTTATCCGTACGGGTATCACGCAAGAAACCTCCCCCCGGCCACTTTTTCAGGGGGGTGGAGGCCCATCTAAACCCGGTAGAGGTGGGCTTACCAGGCTTACCAGGCTTACCAGGCTTACCAGGGTACCTTGGCGCATACTGGTGGGGGAATGCCAACGGTACCGGAACACGCCGGTTCCCAGGGGGGTGGGCAAAGCCAGCGACCTCACCCCCGTCCTAATGGAAAGGGAGGCCTGGGTGTGGACCGTCATTGTTAGGGCAATGGATGGCGATGATGTTTTTCCCCTGCCTTTATGGTCTGGGCATCGTCGTTGAGGTAGGGTTCCGAGGAGTTGTTTAGCCAGCCGGATTCCTGGTGGATTACCACTCCGTTCAGGTCAACCTCGAATTTAAGCTTATTTTAAAGCCAAATACCTATCAACCAGAATTAATCGTTCACTAATTATTCCGGAATGTTTGATTTTTTTCTCTGGCTCCCCTTCCGGGATTCCCGCCCTGGAAAAGCCAAAAAAAGCCAGGAAAGCTACCTTTGATGCATTGAGGCGCACGATAAAACGCGCTTCCAGGAGCGCCATGGATCCCCGGGAATTTCCAGATAAATGGGGCCGTTTCGGCCAATTCGGAGGAAAATACGCCCCCGAAGTCTTGATGCCCGCCTTGGAGGAACTGGAGACCCATTATTTGGCTCTCCGGGAGAATCCGGCCTTCCTTACGGAATTGAACGGGCACCTTCAGGATTTCGTCGGCCGACCCTCGCCTTTATACTTCGCCGAGCGGATGACCCGCCACTGCGGCGGCGCGAAGATCTATCTCAAGCGGGAGGATCTGAACCATACCGGTGCCCATAAGATCAATAATGCCGTCGGCCAGGTACTCATCGCCCGTCACATGGGCAAAAAGCGCATCATCGCCGAGACCGGAGCGGGACAGCACGGAGTGGCCACGGCTTCGGCGGCGGCAAAATTCGACATGGAGTGCGTCATTTACATGGGCCGCGTGGACATGGAACGCCAGGCTCCCAATGTACAGAGAATGGAACTTCTGGGTGCCACGGTGGTCCCGGTCGAGTCCGGGAGCCGCACCCTCAAGGACGCCATCAACGAAGCCATCCGCGATTGGGTCACCCACATCTCCGGGACCCATTACGTGTTCGGATCGGCCCTGGGTCCCCATCCCTATCCGCGCATCGTGCGGGACTTCCAGAAGGTTATCGGCGAGGAAGTCGAAGAGCAGTCACTCCGCAAGGAAGGCCGCCTTCCGGATTGGCTTATCGCCTGCGTTGGCGGCGGCAGCAACGCCATCGGCCTCTTCTACCATTTTCTCGACAAGCCTTCCGTCAGGATGCGCGGGGTCGAGGCCGGAGGCCACGGCGTCTTAACCGGCATGCATGCCGCCCGCTTCGCCAGCGGCACCTTGGGCGTCCTGCACGGGGCCAAGAGCTACGTGCTCCAGACGCGGCAAGGTCAGATCGCGGAAACGCATTCCATTTCCGCCGGCCTCGATTATGCCAACGTGGGACCGGAGCACGCCATGTACCGGGATCTGGATCGCATCCAATACACTTCCGCAACCGATGACGAGGCGCTGGAAGCGTTCCATCAGTTGAGCCGCCTGGAAGGCATCATTCCCGCCCTGGAAAGCTCCCATGCCATCGCGGAGGCGATGAAGCTGGCGCCGACCCTGGCTTCCGACAAGATCATCGTTGTCAATCTTTCCGGTCGCGGGGACAAGGACATGAATACGGTCCTGGCAGCCAAGGCCGAAATCGCCGCCAAGGGAAAGGTCGCTTCCAAGATCGCCCCCGCCGGCGAAAAGGCCGCCTTCGGCGGAGAAGTCGCGCCATGAACCGCATCGACGCCGCATTCATTCGCCTCAGCAAAGCCAAGCAAAAGGCTTTCATCCCCTATCTGGCCGCAGGCGTTCCAGGAACGGCCGAAACCGTAGAGCTGGTCCTGGAACTTGAAAAGCTCGGTGCGGACCTCGTTGAACTGGGCTACCCCTTTTCTGATCCCATGGCCGACGGAGTGGTCAACCAGACCGCGGCCAATCGGGCCTTGGAAAAGGGCGTGGATGTCGAAACGTATTTCGCCATGGTCGCGGAAATCCGCAAGCATTCGCAGATTCCGCTCATCGTCTTTTCCTATCTGAATCCCATCTTCAAGCTCGGCTTTGGTGAATTCACCCGGCGCGCCAAGGCCGCAGGCATGGACGGGATTCTGCTGGTGGACATGCCCGTGGAGGAGTCGGACGAACTGCAAGCGGCCTGCCGCCGCGAAGACCTGTCCCTGATCTTCCTCGCCGCGCCGACCACCACTCCGGATCGGTTGGACCAGGTGCTGAAGGCCGGAAGCGGATTCCTCTACTACATCTCCCGCACCGGCATCACCGGTGAGCAGGATGCCTTCCAGGCCGATTTCGAATCCAAGGTGGCGGCCATCAAGAAGGCCTCGCAGTTGCCGGTCGTGGTCGGCTTTGGAGTTTCGACGCCAGACCATGTCCGCACCGTATGCAGGCTGGCGGACGGCGTGGTGGTGGGCAGCGCCCTAGTGCGCCGCACCCTTGAGAAGAAGCCCTTCGCGGAAATCCTGAAAGACATCAAGACCCTGGCCGCGCCTCTCATCGCCCCTACCAAGGAAACATGGAACTAGCCGACTGGCGGAAGCGCATCGATACCCTCAACCTCCAGCTGCTGGAGCTATTGAACGAGAGGGCCAAGTGCGCCCAAGCCATCGCCGAACTCAAGAAGAAGAAAATGCTTCCCATCTATGACCCCTTGCGCGAAAAGCAGGTCTTCGAAGCCGTGCTAGGCAGGAACAAAGGCCCACTCGACGACGAGGCCATCCGCCGCATCTTCGAATGCATCATCGCCGAGCACCGGCGCCTGGAGGAGTCCACCTGATGGGGGGAGCATCCGGGGCGGGAACCTTTCAGGCCGATAAAAGCTGGCACCCCGAAAGCCTGTCCATCGTGGGCCTGGGCCTTCTGGGAGCTTCCCTGGCGGAAGCCGCCCGCAAACGCTGGCCCGACCTACGCATCACCGGCGTATCCTCGGCATCGACCCTGGAAAGGGCGCGCCTGGCGGGCTTGGCCGACGTAACCTTCGAGTATCCCGACATCGACAAGGCCGTGGCCGGGGCCGACATCGTCGTCCTCTGCACGCCCATCGATCATATTAAGTCCATACTCCAGGCCTGGACCCTGAAACCGCCGGAGGCGAAACCGGGATGCATTATAACGGACGTGGGCAGCACCAAAACGGAAATCTGCGCGCTGGGGCGCAAAGCCTTTCCCACCTATGGAAAGCAGGGCGCCGTCTTCATCGGATCCCATCCCATGGCGGGCAGCGAAAAGACCGGGCTCGAAGCCCGAGATCCCCTGTTATTCCAAAACGCGTCTTGGGTGTTATGCGCGGAGGAGGTTCCCGATGAAACACTCCAGCTTACCGAAGCAGCAGATCGGTTGCAGCAATTCGCCCAGGCCCTGGGCGCGCGCACCACGCGCATGACGGCGGAGTTGCACGACAAGGTGGCGGCTCACGTGTCCCATCTGCCCCAGCTGTTGAGCACAGCCCTGGCCAGCTACATCGGCGAGCGGCGCACGGTGGTGGAGAACTGCCTGCAGATCGCGGGTGGAGGATTCCGGGACATGACGCGCCTGGCCGCCTCCTCGTTTTCGGTATGGGAACCCATCCTCAAATCCAACCTTTCCGCCGTGCGCGAGGTGACCGCCGGATTTCAAGAGCATCTGGCCGCCTTCGAGGCGGGGCTCGAATGGGATCTGGGGAAGGATTTCTTCAAGGAGGGCAACCGCTTGCGGTCCCAGCTCTCCACCTCCAAGAAAGGCTTTGTCCTTCCCTTAGCGGAGATCCTCGTGGACCTGGAAGACAAGCCCGGCGCCCTGGTGCGCGCCTTCAGCCCTCTGGCCGAAGCGGGCATAAACGTATTGGATGTGGAAATCCTCAAGGTGCGAGAAGGCGAAGGTGGGACCTTGATGATGGGATTCCACGGAATGGACGACGCGAATGCCGCGCTGGGCCGGTTGGCGGCGGCGGGATTCAAGGCGAGGTTGAGGTGATGGAGGTCTTGTTGGGGAACGTGGTGGAAATCAAACGGAGCAAACGTCTCAAGGGACAGCCCGTATTGCAGGGGGACGGCCTTACGGGCTTCCAGGCCCTGATGATGGGCGCCTTGGCGGAAGGCCCCACCAAGCTCGAGAACCTTCCTGACTCCCCCTGGTTCCGGGACATCCTTCAGGATTTCATCCGCATGGGTTACGCCCAGCAGGCTTTGGACGGGCACTGGACCATCCACGGGGGTAACGCCCCGGTTTCTGGACCTGAGCCCCTGCGCGTGCGCCATGAGGCCGAACTGCTTACTCTGGCCGGATTCCTGGCCGCCAAGAATTGCCGCCGCAACCTGGCCATAGACCCGGCCTGCGTTTCCGGCGAGGCCATGGAATTGCTGGGCCGCATCCTCAAGCTGGAAGCTCCCCCGGTGTTGATTTCTTCCGTCGAACTGGCTGGAGACGAAGCCGGGGTCGATGAGGATTCGGATACCGCGGCCGTGGAAGCGGATATCGAAAGCGCGTTTACGGATTCCGGAACCGCTGAAGAAACCGAAGGGAACCAGGCGGCCGAAGCAGCCCTGATTGAAATGGAGCTCGAGGAGGAGATTGCGGGAAGTCCCGCCATCCCCGACCGCGCCGAATCCACCAATGCCGCGCGGGACGCCTCCCGCGCCGCCGAAGCGGCGGTGAAGGCCGCCGAAGCGGCCCGTAAGGTCGCCGATGCAGCTCGCAAAGCCGCCGAAGCGGCGGATGTCATCCTGCTGGCCGCTCCCACCGGACTCACTCCCAAAACCGCATCCCTGCTGCATCCGGGCGGAGTAGCGGCTGCCGCCTGCAAGCCTTCCGATTTCGGTTGGGACGAATACCAATCCAAGTTGGCCCTGCTTTCCTTCCACCTGGCCTCGGGTCTGCCCCTTGACCTTTCCCTTTCCAAGAGCGGCCCCGACTGGCTGGAAACCCTGGCCGCGCAGTTCGGCGTACCCATCCGCGTGGAGAAGAACGAAGCGCCCGAAGGCGACGAACTGGCCCGCCGCATCGCCCGCCAGATGCGGGCCGCAGGCAAGTCCGAGGCCATGACGCGCATCCGCCTGGGGGCGGGCGCGAAGCTCCGGACCCAGACCTATACCATTCCGGCGGACATCACCCTGGCTTCGGCCTATTGCCTGGCGGCCACGCTCATCAAGGGCTCGGACATCACCCTGGAAAACGTACCCCTCAATCCCTCACGCGCCGGCTTCATCTCCGCCTTGCGCCGCATGGGGGCGGACATCGAAGTAGTG
>JALYSE010000228.1:0-1091 GCA_030854955.1 Fibrobacterota bacterium
GCGGGAGCATGGGTGCGGCCATCCATGGCAGGTATTGCGTAAAGGCCCGCGCCACCGCTTCGTTGTCGATGGAGGTATCCGGCGTCACGTACTCGGCCACATCGGCGATATGCACGCCCAGCAGCCAGGTTCCATCCTGCTTCCTCTCCAAGGAGATGGCATCGTCATGATCCTTGGCCGTGGAGGGATCGATGGTGACGATATGCAGGCCGCGGAAGTCTTCCCGGTCCGCATAGTCCTCGAAAACGGGCTCCGGAAAGGTCCCGGCCTCCGCCAGGGCCTGTTTCGGATATCCGTGCGGCAGGCCGTATTCCTTGAAGAAATGCTTGGAGACCTCGGAGAAGGGGACTTCCTCCCGCAAAGTCGCGACGATCTTTCCGATCTTTTCCCCGTGCTCGTCGTCCGTGATGCGCGCGCTGACGATATCGCCGGGTCGGGCGTTGCCTAGGAAGCGCCGCGGAATGAGAACCATGGAGTCTTCGAAGGATCGGCCCCTGCCGGCCTGCCCCGGAAGCACGAAATGAAATCCGCCTTGGCGGATGAGTTTACCTTTGATCAAGGTCGCATCGTCACCGACGGCAACCTTGCCTCCGGCGGCCGCGTCCTCATGGCCCCTGGGGCCTCGTTCGAATTTGTCGTTCCTTCGCGCTCCACCGGATCGGTCGTCGCGACCGCCCCGATCGTTTCGATCGTTTCGGCCGGACTTTTCGCGGAAACCACCTTTGACCTTAGCCCCGCGCGGAATGAATTTGCTGCCTCCCGGCTTCGGACCGCCACCGGAACGGGACGGTCCAGAATCCTTACGTGCTGGCGTACCGCCCGTCTGTGAGATCGGCCTTTCCAGGGCCGGACGATCCTTGGCGGGTTTTCCGCCCGCATCGGAGTCGAACAGGATAGCTGCGCCTTCATCGATGGGTATATCGATCGGTTCCGAGGCGGGTATGGCCCGGGGCGCCTTCCCCCGCTTTTCCTTTTTCTCGCGCCGCTTGCGGGCGACCGGGCTGTTCTCGGCTTCGGCCACGAATTTGCGGCCTTTTACACGACGTACCATACCGTCCTCCTCCAGGTTTTTAAGTAAGCCCTGGAACTCA
>JALYSE010000228.1:1101-4805 GCA_030854955.1 Fibrobacterota bacterium
CCAAAGAGGGCAGGCTGGCGGGATGGCGTCCTTGGGAGCGAAGGTGCTCTAGGATTTTGTCCTTGCCGGGAATCGTCAACGGATGCCGGCTTTGCTGCGCTCATATTTGAGAATGGGATCGCATTTGCCCGGGAATTTGACGGTGATCTTGTCCGTGCAGCCCGTTGCGCTTAGGAAGGTGCAGGTCTGGCAGACATTGTCAAACCACTCCTGAGAGATTCCCAAAGGCGGCGCCATAGCCTTTGCCTTATCCCCCGCCGGTCCTCCGCCCGTTTCAAGCTGATCGAGTTTGACGATGATGCCCTTGGCGATGGTCACCAGTTGGTTCATCGAGGCCGGAGGCAATTGCTGGCTTGCCTGTTGCAGGTACATTTGCAAACCCTGCGCAACCAGGTCTTTTTCTTCTTCCGATAATCCCATAGAAATCCCCGTTCACTCCGCAATTCCCTGCTCTGCTGAGGGCAGGCTGGAAAGCGAAAATCCTTTAATAATTTAAAAAAAACGGAGGATATCGGCTGATAAAGCCATGACCACCGTGTCAGGGGTCCTCCCGGCGGACGGACCTCGGCGGAGTGAGGTTGGATTCAGGAGGGTTTGGCGGCCAGGGATTCCCTGATCTTGGTGGCCAGGGCGGACATGTCGAAGGGCTTCACGAGAAGGCTCACATTCCGGCGGGTCATGACCGAGGCCATTTCGTATTGATGCTGGCGGCCGGTGCAGAACAGAATCTTCAGATCCGGCCGGATGCGCCAAAGCACCTCGGCCGTGTCCAGGCCGTTCATCACGGGCATGTCCACGTCCAGCACGATCAAGTCGAAATTGAGTCCGCTCTCCAGAATGCGGATGGCTGATGCGCCGTCGGCGGCGGTGGCTGCGGTATAGCCGAGTTCGCTCATGATGCGGGCCGCAGTCCGGCGGATCACCTCGTCATCGTCGACGAACAGGACCTCGCCCTTGCCGTTCGGAGCTTCGATATGGGCGATCGGCTCCGGACCCTCGGATTTGACGGCGGGTTGGAAATAGAGTCGAAAGTTGGTACCCGACTTCTTGTCGCTGTCCACTTCCACGTACCCCTTGTGCTGTTTCATGATAGAGTCGACAATGGTCAACCCCAACCCGGAACCGTTCTCGCGCTTGGTGGTAAAGAAGGGTTCGAAAATCTGGTCCAATTGGATGAGGGGAATTCCCTCCCCGGTGTCCTTGATGGAAAGCCGGACCATTTCGGAAACGGTGCATGAGGTGTGGCGCTGGCGGAAGGCGTCGTCAATCGCGCTGCGGCTGACGGTCAAGGTGAGCTTTCCGCCCCCCTTCATCGCGTCACGGGCGTTCACGCAGATATTGAGAATGGCCTGCTCCAGCTGGGATCGATCCGCCATGATCCAGGTCTCCCCTTCGGGAACCTTGGCCTGCACTTGGATGCGGCTTTCGAAGGAATGGCCGCAAAGGGCGACCAGGCTTTTGACCACGGCATTGAGATCCATCGGCTCCATGACGATATCGGCGCGGCGGGACAAGGCCAACAGGCGCTTGACCATTGAGGAAGCGCGCGAGGCGCAGGATTCGATGACCTCCAGATCCTCGAGGAGTTCCTTGGGATCGGATTGGCCCTTTTGCAGGCGTTGCTTCATCAGGGAGGAGCTTCCCACCATGCCGCCGAGCACGTTGTTGAACTCGTGGGCAAGACCGCCGGCCAGGGTTCCTACCGTTTCCATCCTCTGGGAATGAAAAAGCTGATGGTTCAATTCCACCGTACGGGTGACATCGTCGATGCGCAGGGCCACTTCCCCGCGATTGCGACTGAACATGGTGAAGAGGTTGGAGCGGTAATAGACCACCGATCCGTTCGGGCGCTTGTATGGCTGGGGCTCGAAGTCCATGCCCGTATCCGCCTCGACTTGAAGAACGTTCTTGAGGGCATGGGAGATGAAATGGTATTCGGGAACCTTTTCCCAGAATACCGAACCCAATGCGTCTTCCTCGGAAATCCCGAAGAACTCCTGGGCCTTGCCGTTCCAGGTGGTCACCGTGCCCAGGAGGTCCATGCCGATAATGGCCGATGGCATGGATTCGATCAGGGACCCAAGCTGATCCTTCAGATCTCGGATATGCTCGGAAAGCTGGGTCTGGTCCAGGAGCGAGCTGGCGTAGCGGCACATGTTCTGGAACAGGTCTCGTTGCTGGCGCGTCCAACCCTGATCGCTGTTGATGCGTTGTATGCAGAACAGGGATTTGCCGCTCAAGGTGGTTTCGATGGGAAAGGCCATTGCCGCCCGGCAATCCACGCGGCTTGCCAGGTCGAACTCGTCTTCCATGGCGGCGCGGAACTCCTCTTCCAGGGCGCCGTATTGGGCGTCCGGAACGATGGAAATCGGCTCGGGCCATTCGGAGTGGGTGGGGCCCCCTGGATGCTTGACCGCCTTCTGAAGGAACTTGACGAAGGCTGCGGGCGGGGAATTGTCCACGAAATAGGGCAGGGGGAGGCGTTTGATGCCCCGCTCGACGGCTTCCTGGGAAACGGCCCAGGTCGGCTTGGGACCATCACCAACCAGGATATAGGAAACGCGGTCCGCTTTGAGTTCGATCAAAAGTTCTTCGACGATGACATCCATCAAGTCGTCATCGTCCAGTCGCATGGTAATGCGCTGGACGAAATCCATTAGGCGCTTCTGGTTGGAAAAGTAGAGGGAATGCTCGAGATCAGTGATTTCGAGCTTGGAAAATACATCCATCAAAGTCGACAACTGCTTGCTCAAACGCAGGTTCTGCGCCTGTAATTCGCGGCAACGCGACTCGATATCTTCTTCCAATTGACTTGCCATCCGGTTTCCCGTGTTAAAACTTACTAAAGCCCGACGGTCCTACAAATGGCAGCCGGCTTTTGTAATCGCAGGAACTTGCGTCCCGTCCTTAATGGTCCAAACTCACTCACCCCGGCCGTTTCCCATTCTTTGACGATTCCCCTATCCGGCAACTCCCAAAATTCTTAATTTTTGGCATCTTGCGCTCAGTGGATGCCGATCTGCGTATTCGCAGGCCGGGTCCCAGGGCCTGTTACAATGGCGGTCAAGTGGCTGCTTTTATGGAGGATTCGAGTCCGCTCCAATGAAGATCACCTTGCTCACCAACGAGTATCCTCCCTATGTCTACGGCGGCGCCGGCGTCCATGTGGAATACCTCTCAAAAGCCCTGGCAGCTTTTCCCGGATCGCAGAACCATGTGGACATACTCTGCTTCGGGGATCAGAAGTCCAATGACGGAGCCATCTCCGCGCGCGGCGTCAAACCGGATTTCGCCCTGCCCGCGCAGAACCCCCAATTCGCCAAGCTGATGGACACCCTGGCCCGCAACGTATTGATGACGGGTACCGCCTCGGCCACGGAAATCGTGCATTGCCACACCTGGTACACCCATTTCGCCGGCTGCATCCTGCAGCGGCTTTTCGGGGCCCCATTGGTACTCACCACCCATTCCCTGGAACCGCATCGACCCTGGAAGGTGGAGCAATTGGGCACGGCCTACCATGTCTCGACCTGGCTGGAGCGCACCGCGTATCAGAATGCGGACGGGGTGGTGGCGGTCTCCGAATCGATGAAACGGGACGTCCACGATCTGTATGGCGTCCCCCATGATCGTATCCGCGTGATTCCCAACGGAATCGATCTGGAAGAATACCATCCCACCCCGGACCCCGCCCTGTTAGGCGC
>JALYSE010000228.1:4815-7583 GCA_030854955.1 Fibrobacterota bacterium
CAGCGTGGCGTCCGGACCCCTCCACCGACGCGCTGGCCCGGCTGGGGATCGACCCCACGCTGCCGTCGGTGGTGTTCGTCGGCCGCATCACCCGCCAGAAGGGCGTGCTCCACCTCATCAACGCCATCCGCCATCTGCGTCCCGGAACCCAAGTGGTCCTGTGCGCCGGTGCCCCGGACACCCCGGAGATCGGCGAGGAAATGAAAAAGAAGGTGGAAGAGGCCCGCAAGGATTCCTCCCATCCAATCATCTGGATAGCGCAGATGCTTCCCAAGCGGGAAATCATCTCCTTGTATACCCATGCCTCCGTATTTATCTGCCCGTCGGTATACGAACCCTTCGGCATCATCAATCTCGAGGCCATGGCCTGCGAGACTCCGGTGGTGGCTTCCAAGGTGGGCGGGATCCAGGAGGTCGTCGTGCATGGCGAGACCGGATTCCTGGTCCCCTTCGACCCCAAGGCACCGGAGGATTTCGAGCCGAAGGATCCCGATCGATTCTCCCGAGACCTGGCCGCAGCCGCCAACGAACTTCTCGACAATGGCGCCCTGCGTCAGTCCATGGCCAAAAAGGCCCGCAAACGCGTTGAAGACCATTTCGCCTGGACCCAAGTGGCCAAGCGGACCCATCACTTTTACCAGGAGCTGATCCAGAACCATGGCCGCCCCTAAACAAACTCGCAAGACCAAGCCTTCGGCCTCCAAGCCCGCGGGAACCGCTGTGAAAGCCGATTCCACCAAATCGACCTCGAAAACCAAAGGCAAGGTCTCGGGCGCCAAGGAGGTGATATCCGCAGGAGCCGCCGTGGCCGCAGCAAAACCTGCCGCGCCTGCCAAAGCCCCTCCGTTGACGGCCGCCGCCAAGGCCGCAATCCGGGCAAAGTCCCGGGTACCGGAAGTCCAAGCTATGCATGCCGTGGTGGAAAACCTTCAGCCTTTAGTCGATGGCGGACGCTTCCCCATCAAGGCAGTGCCTGGTGAAATCATCGAGGTCACCGCCGACATCTTCCGCGACGGCCATGAGAAATGCGAGGCCGTCCTCCTTTTCCGCAAGGAAGGCGACGAGAAATGGAAGCGCGCTCCCATGGAGTTCGTGGACAACGACCAATGGAGCGGCAAGTTCGTCGCCTATGATGCTGGCAATTACGAATACACCGTGGAAGGCCGCGCTCTGGGCCATTCCAATTCCAGCGAAGTCCCTTTGGTGGATTCGCCCAACCGGTATCAGCCTCCCGCCGCCATGCGCGTGGGCTCCCCCCTGACCGAATACAGCGCCTGGTACGAGATGTGGGCCCGCTCTCAGGGAACCGATCCCAACAAGAGCGCCACCTTTGCGGACATGGCCAACCGCCTGCCCGAAATCAAGGACCTGGGCTTCGACGTCCTATACCTTCCCCCCATTCACCCCATCGGAGTCACCAAGCGCAAGGGCGCCAACAACTCCCTGGTGGCCAAGCCCGGTGAGCCGGGCTGCCCCTATGCCATCGGCAACCAGCATGGTGGCCATAAAGCCGTGGATCCGGAACTGGGGACACTCGAGGAGTGCCGGCAATTCTTCAAGACTGCGACCGATAGCGGCTTCACCATCGCCCTGGACTTCGCCCTCAACTGCTCGCCGGACCATCCTTACGTAAAGACCCATCCGGATTGGTACTACCGTGAGAAGGACGGCACCATCAAGTGCGCGGAGAATCCCCCCAAGAAATACGAAGACGTCTACCCCCTGAATTTCTTCTGCCAGGACCGCAAGAACCTGTGGAAGGAAATAAAGTCCATCATCGAATTCTGGATGGACATGGGCGTGACCATCTTCCGGGTCGACAACCCCCATACCAAGCCGTTCATCTTCTGGGAATGGATGATCCGTGAGATTAAGGCCGAGAATCCCGAAGTGACCTTCCTTTCCGAAGCCTTCACCCGCCCCAAGGTAATGAAGCGCCTTGCCAAGATCGGTTTCGACATGTCCTACACCTACTTTACGTGGCGGACGAACGCGGCGGAACTGCGCGAATACCTGGAGGAGTTGACCCAAGGTCCGGCCAGCCTGTACATGAAGCCCATCTTCTTCCCCACCACGCCGGACATCCTCCCCTGGCATCTCCAGAACGCCACCCCCGCGATGTTCAAGATCCGAGTCGCCCTGGCCGCCACCCTCGTCGGGTCGTACGGCATATACAACAGCTACGAGCTTTGCGAAGGGACTCCGGTACCGGGCAAGGAGGAATTCACCTACTCCGAGAAATACCAGTACAAGGTCTGGGACTGGAATCGTCCCGGAAACATCAAGGGATTCATCAAGACCCTGAATGAGATCCGCAGGGACAACCGCGCCCTACACCATCTCAAGAACCTTACCTTCCACGATTGCAACAATCCCAATATCCTAGTCTATTCAAAGACCCGGGACGAAAACATCATCCTGTTCGCGGTCAACTTGGACCCGCACAACAAACAGGGAGGCACCGTATCCCTGAACCTGGCGTCCATGGGCCTGGCGGCGGAAAACATCTACGGCCTCTATGATCTGCTTACCCATGAGAGCTTCGTCTGGTCCGGGAAGCACAATTTCGTGGAGCTGACGCCCCACAAGGAAGTCATGCACATCTTCAAGATTGAGAAATTTTGAAATCCAGGTAGCGATTCCGGCCAATGCACACGTTCCGTACCGAGCCGGGGCCAGCTTTTTTTTGTCAAAAAATTCCGAAAAGTCCTATATTAGAGGTATGAGGGCTCGTCAATGAGCCTTGAATGGGTCGAGCGGCTTTGGAC
>JALYSE010000229.1 GCA_030854955.1 Fibrobacterota bacterium
ACCTCTGACTTTTGAATTGGCTCTGTGGTCTTCATTTCTTGGTTTTCTTCCCGCCCCCAAAAAATAACCTCAAATCTTTGGCCAGCGGCCACACTTCGAGGCCCATGTCCGCCCAACGTTCTTGCCATGAAGAAGTGGCCTGAGAAGGGATGCGCGAAATGCGAGAACGCTCGCGCAGTGGGGCGCTATAGCCCCCGGAGCGCGCGCCCGCAGCATGCCGTGAGCACAAGCTGAGCGCCAGCTAACACTTTTGCGAAACACCCATTCGAGGGGCCGGCAAAAGTGTAAGCGCCAGCGCGAAGCTTAGTGCGAACGTCCACGCACTCTTCGAAGGCCATTTGCGCGGGTTGCTTGCAAACCCGCCTTCATGGCGGTTGTTATGCTCGCCGCAGGCCAAGCGCCGGCCGGCGCGCAGAGTTACCCCCGCACACGAAGAAAAGACCGGAAGTGTTTATATTTCCCGCCCGCCTTCCGCCCGCCCGCTTTTACCTCAGCGCCGAAAGGCGTTCACTCAATCGTTGTGTAGCTTTTTGCAGGATTTACATTCGCGCCGAGTTCGGTGCGGGCCTGGCCGCGCGATCCTCGAGCTGGCCGCGATGGGCCTCCTCTGAATCAGCGCGCACGCCGGTAGTGCATCGCAACCGCGCCACAGCGGAGCGGCTTGGCCGAGACGAGCTCGAGCCGAAGCGTACTCGGCAGCCCGCCCTGGTACAGTGTTGGGCCGTGGCCGGCGATCCTGGGGTGGACGAGGATCTTGTACTCATCGATCAGATCGAACCGGTCGAGCTCGGTCGCGAGCTTGCCGCTGCCAAGCA
This sequence comes from Fibrobacterota bacterium, assembly GCA_030854955.1. Lineage (GTDB taxonomy): Bacteria > Fibrobacterota > Fibrobacteria > UBA11236 > UBA11236 > Chersky-265. The sequence continues at coordinate 816 of JALYSE010000229.1, forward strand.
GCACGCCGGCCGGGGTCATGTCCTTGAGCTTCTGCACGCCGTCACGCAGATCCCCGGCAATGTGGTGGCTGTTGCTCCACGGGAAGTCCTTGCGCGTCGACGACACCACGTACTTCGGCTTGGCCTCCAGCTTGACCGCCCACTCGCGAATCGCCTGCGGCGCTTCCTCGTCGCCGCGGGCGACGGCCGGCCAGTAGCTCTCCATCATCTCGTATGTGGTGCGGCCCCACAGCAAGGCCCCGCTCTCGTCCATGAGGCGGGTGAAGAAGGCGTGCGTCTCGTCGTCGGCGATCCCTTCCTGGTGGTCGACGCAGCCGTCCAGGGTGATGTTGATGCTGAAAGTCAGAAGTCCCATGGACGAAATTTAGTTTATCGCCGAGATGCTTTCACGGCGAAAATGTGACCCTGGTCCTGCGTTGCGGCGGTTGCCGCGCCCGACCCTGCCCCGCGCCCGGAAGAAAGCGGCCGGAGCGGCCCAAAATCCAGACAGCCACTTTCCTGCACGCCGGGACAGGGAGTAGGCCGGAGGCATTTTTGCCGCGCTACTGCGCGGCCCTTTATCCATGCGCCGAAGGACATCACTTATTGTATTGCGGGCGGGCTTTTGTTTTTAGCGGGCGTTTATTCTTCTTCTTGGCGGGCGGTTTTTGAAATTCGCATTTGTCTTGTGCGTGGGTAATTGAGCATAACGTGCCCGCAGGGCGAAGGTTGATTTTGGAGCTTGCCCGAATGGCGAGCACGGGATCGGAGTGGGGCTTATGTACCCGGAGATCCCGCGCGCAGCAAGCAACCAAGGACGGGTTGAGGCAAACTAACGTCAGCCTAACGGAGTAGACAACAGCGAAAGTTAGTGCAGCCGAAACCCAGTCCGACTTGCCGGGCCAGCTCCAAAACCAATTTGGGCGGAGCCCCGGAGCACGGGTGGAAACCCGTGCGGAGCGCACTTTGGCGTGTTATACGATGTTTTACCTCATTGATTTTTTTCTTGGGGGTGCTTTCAATTTGCTACTTTCTAATTCTTTTTCAAATCTTTTTTTCCCCAAATAAAAACTGGTGGAAAGGGAAATATGACCAAATTCGAATCGAAAAGATAAAAACGCGGAAGCCGAGATTTTATAATATCATTTGATCGCATTTGATTTCTCAATTTATCAAACCCATCCTGTTCCTCTACTTTTGCCCAATATTTCTTGAATGCTTTTCCGAGAGAATCGTTTCCTTTTCCATGAACAGATTTTGCCGGCAATTCAAGAGTGTCATTTTTAAACGAATCCGATTCGATTATGGGCTGAGTGTCAATTGCATTGTAAAATGGATTATTTTCAAACATGATGCTTTTTGGTTGAATAGAATCTAAAAGGTAAACAGACTCATCATCCGAAACTTCGTCGGCTTGTACTATTCCATTGGAGGCAATGAATAAAACCGTCAACACATATGTTTTAAATTTCATTTTGATTCAAAGTACATGTTTTCAAATTATGAATTTAGAAATCTCAGCTTTATCTTCCCCACCCCCAAGAAAAATATTTTCCATAAATTAACACCCGGCCTAAAAGGCTGGGTGTTAACACTTTAAGAGGTAAAATTGCGTATAACGTTGGCCCATGGAGAAGTGGGCTCTGGGGCCATGCCCGCTACGCGAGGACGTGAGTGGAGTGGGGCGATACCGCCGCCGGAATGAACGCCCGCAGCGTTCAATGAAGCTAACCTGAGAGCAAGCGGACGTAGGCGTTAAGCGAAGTTCGCGCCGCTCGAAGGTTAAGCTGAATTGACGGGCAGGTCCCAGAGCCCATTTGGGGCGGGCTGGAAAGCCCAGCCCTCCATGGGACTTGTTGCATGCGCCGCAGGCCAAGTGCCGGTACGGCGCGCCGAGTTGCCCACACACGCAGGGAGTTGATATCGGGGTTTTCTGTCCGCCCCCCTCTTTTCTTCGCGCACGTCTTTGTTTCCGCAACCATCGATTGCAGGAATTTCCTTTACACCTTTCGGGCTCGCCTTTTAGCGTTACTTGAGATTCCAAGCGGTATTCTTGGGCCATAATTGACATGTAAATTTTTCAGATTTGATGTTATACTTGGGATCCGTGGCTTCCTCAAATCCTAAAAATAATCGAATCAGCCGCTTGCATTCGATAAGCTGGGCGAGCCTATTGCTATGCATGGGATCGGCCTATGCTCGTCCAGTGGCAACAAAACTTCCCGAAAAGCTTGAGGAAACCTTCAGCGCCATCCTGACACTGGAAGAGCTTTATTTCAATGAGCATGGAACCTATGCCCCTGACCTGCGAACCTTAAGGAAGATTTTTCAGGTCAAGGATTCGCTGGAATACCTTGTCCCGGGTTATGAAATCTATACTTCCATTCGCGATGGAAAGCCCTTGCTTTTTGCCTTGGATCGGAAGGGCGACAGCCTGGTGCAAGTGGACAAGGGCGCTCCATATTTCGGCTCCTTGAATCAGAGCAAGTACCGGGTGGATTCGCGGTGGGGCTTCTCTCGCATGAATCCCTTGGAGATTCGTATTGAGTTGCCTCCTGGGCAAGCTTTTAAAGGGGTTCTCGTTTCATCGGGAAAGGAACTTTGCCGCTTTCTTGCAGAAGGGGGGAAACGGAACCTTGTCCGAGGCTGTCCAGACCATGTTGAAAAGTCCGTTGGGGAGAGGGGACAGGAGCTGGAGATCGTTATTTCATCTACCCTCCTTCGTGCCGGTCCTTGGGAGGTAATTCTGACCCCGACGAAACCGGAAGCGGCAAAGGGACTATTTTCATCCCAGGGTGGCACGGCATACACCATCCGCGGCTCCATATCCAAAAAGCATCCGCTCATGATTCACGGTATCCCCTAATATTGGAGAAGACCTCTGCGTTTTCCAGGCATCCTACTAGCATTGTTCCTACTGGCCATGGGCTTGCCTTGGGGGGACCAAGCAGAAACCGATCATTTTCCCAATTTCCACGACAACCTGAACGCCAGCTATGACCTGGAAAACCACTTGATCAATTCCAGTGGCGCGACTTTCGTCAATTTTTCAGGACAGTACCCTGCCGATTTCGACGGAGACAAGATCGTGGAAGGTGGGGACCTCCAGAAGGGCGGGAGTGGGGATGCGCTTGATATCAGCGTCGTGAGGATGAAATCCCATACCTCCAAGGCCCTAAACCTGAGAACCGACTTGGACGCTGAATTCGCTTTCGCTGAATTCCAATTCCCCTCCTCTGACCCGGCCGTGCATATGACGGATGTCGTCTTCTTCATGGAGGCATTCAACCTGTATGACTCCACCAAGTTCGTCAGCGAAAAAGAAGATATTGTCATTGATTTTCACTTCACGGATCCTTTTATCCCAAGCACGACATCGCAGGTTACGCGAAAGCTCAAGATCATCGATTTCGTGCGCAACTTCCGCACGGCCTCTCTTGGCAGCAAGCCTGTTAGGGCCTTAATCGAAACGCCAATTGATGCCTATCCCTTGCGCGGAGCGGATCAGCCATTCATGGACCTACAGACCCTTCGCTTCGAGGAAGCGGAACTCAAGTTGCGCCTGACGAAGATCAAGATTAGTGTACCTCGCTTCAAAACGATTGTGCCCCTGACGGGCGGAAGCACAGCAACCGTCAACGGCGGTATCCGCCTTCATGGAATAGCCATCACTGCGGATTTCAACTTTAGCAGCCATTCGGTGGACAAGCCTTTCGACATCGCCGGACCGTGGTATAGCCAAGCCAACCTAACCTTTGCGCCTTGGCATTCCGATGTGATTAACGTGGACGATCCAATTGCCTATAGTTTTGCGGAAAAAGGATGCTGGCTTTCTTCCTGGGCCTCCATCATGCATGCCCAGGGTCACACTAAAGTAGAGGAGGAAAATACCTCTGCTTTGGTCAACTTGACTCCCTTGACGTTGGCACGTTACATCCGCAAGCTTGACCTCTTCGAGTTTTGCGACGATGATCCAGGAACAAAAATCTGTGTACCTTACAAAGCTCTCCCGAAATTATTGGAGAAATCCAACAAGTTGGCGGGAAATGTCGACTTGGCGTACAACGGTAATAAAATTGATATTGACGTGATCGAAGATCACCTCGCTCGCAAAATTCCGGTTCTGTTGAAAATCAGGGGAACAAACCATTTCGTAGTTGCAAACGGAATGGAAACAATAAAAAGCCCCGGTAAGGACAAGTGGGTCAAAACCTATTTTCTGAACGATGTCGGTTATGCCAACGTAATCTCTCTTGTTCCAAGTGAATTAGCCATCGAAGACTACGGCAACAAGTTTGCCTATGCACTGTTTATGACCCCTTCGGATAAGAATACTGTCAACTCCATCACCATCAAGATTTTCTCCCCCGCACGGGTGTTTATCGTGGATCCCCTCGGCAGACGGCGGGGCTTGAATCCGGCTGACGGAATCTCTTTTGACGAAATTCCAGGCGTGACAGCCACCTTGGGCGCGGATTTTCACACCACCCACCCTGATATTCTGCTCCCCCCCGATTCGGATCCCATGAAATACATCTATATCAATGACCCAGCCGAAGGCGACTTCAACTTGGAGGTAATCGGCACCGGATCGGGCTCTTATACCATGGAAGTCGTCAAGGTTGACGCATTCGGGAGCGAAAAGAAGGAAGTATTTCATGGCAATACCATGGAAGGGCAGATTGATCCCGTCACTATCGGCTATAGCAGCAACGAAGATGATGTTACACCGCCGGTCACGACTTCCAATTTTGTAGAGAAACCTTGGAACAACGTCAACCCCTTGATCATCCAGTTGACAGCCACCGATTCGGGGTCGGGAGTAGCCCAGACCTTTGCAAAGGTCAATGGGGCGGATGCCCATGAAACATCCAGTGTCACCTTGGCCCAGGAAGGGGACCACACGGTGGAATTTTGGTCGGTGGACCGAGCTGGTAACGTTGAAAGTATTCGCACCGTCGTTATTCACAATGATTTCACTACCCCGATATCATCGCACGATTACACCGGAACCGGGACAGAGACCGGCTCCGTAACCGTCTCTTTTCAAACTTTCGACGCGCTTTCTGGTCCGGCCTCTTTCTCACTGACCGTGAACGGCGCTCCGGCTTCCACTCCGTTAACTCTATCGGCTGCCGGAACTTATGCCATCGAGTATTTCAGCACTGACGTGGCCGGGAACATCGAACCCACCAAGCATCTTCTAATCACCATCAACTCCCTGCAAACCGTGGATATGCACCTTAAAGCTAAGGAGAAGCATGGAAATGATAAGCCCCCCCAAATCGAACTCAAGTGGAAGCATACCGGCTCCGGGGATTACCGAGTCATGCGATCGGTTATGGATGCAACTCAAGGTTTTGTGGAAATCGGAAGGACCAGTGATAGGAAGTTTGACGATGGGGATGTAGCGGTTGGCTTGAATTATTTTTACCGCATCCGCGTAGATAATCTCCAGTCCGAAGTTGATTCCGTTCACGTGGAGGTGAAATAATGAGGTTCCTGGCTCCAAGGATAAAAGTTATTCTTTTTCTACTTATGACGTGCCTTGGGCTGGCCGACACCACCCAGACTAGGCTGGGTCGCCCCAATGCATCGTATGTTCCACGCGATTATTCTTTTGTCAGGATGGATACTGACAAAGGACAGGTTTATGTTGCCATAGACTCTGCCCTAATTAATAATGAAGACAGTCTGAAAGCTATTATTTCACTTGTCTCCAACGAAGCTATGCGAGGGAAGTGGTCCCGGACCACGCTTTTTCTGCACTTGTTCACCAAGTCGGAAAGTGCCCGGATGAAAATGGAAGGCTCGATCAAGGATCGCAAGACATGGAAACATAACTATCTGGCGCACTTTGATGCCTGGAAAAAGGAAATCGTCCTCTACCCCGAAATTCCGAACAAGAGGAAAAAACTCCGATTCGATATGTGCCTTGAGCCCGAGGTATCGTTTTTCCACAAGGTCCACTGCGGAAAAAAGAAGCCCTGGGAAAAATAGTCGTAACTCGTGTCAAATAACTGAGTTGTCAACTTGACACTTGAATAGGTCGAGTTTGGAGAACATTGGCATTTGCATTTTCCGGTGCGCGTCTTTTTTTGCTTTTCTTGGGGGGCGGCTTACGTAATTTCTTTTCTTCCTGTGTGTGGGCGATTGCATGCAACGTTGGCCCATGGAGAAGTTGGCTCTGGGGCCATGCGCGATTTGCGAGGACGCGCGCGGAGTGGGGCTTATCCAACTTCAGATTTTTCGGAGAATTCGTCCGTCTTCAGTCCCTCGCCACCACGGTGTCGTAAAGTCCAATTTGGGTCAAGCCCTCATGACTTTTAATGCCCGTATAGCTGAGCGAGGCGTCTTCATAGCGCCGGAAGGCGAAAATCGCCTGGTTCATCTGCTCGGTGTTGAACACCTTCAGGCGCACGAGCAGGTTGAAGTCCTTTACCGTTAAGCCGGTGACGGTAAGGAACAGTTCCGGTTCGAGCTTGGTGATCACATCCTGGAGCGTGTTCTCGCGGAAGTCGGTCAGGTACATGAATACTGGAATGCGCGTGGCGAACTTGATGAGCTTTTCCTGAACGAGCTTGCGCTTGGTCTTCTATTCTTTTTCCTCGTCAGTCAATTGCTTTTTCTGCTTATCCGTCAGCTTGCCGTCTTTGGCCTTGTTCTTTAGCGCCTTGATCTTATCACTTTTATTGATGATGGTCTCAATGATGTTGCTGCCATGGGCGCGCCAGCCCTCAATGCGTTCCACGGCGGCCATCGCTTCGGGATTGTCCAGGATGCGTCGA
>JALYSE010000230.1 GCA_030854955.1 Fibrobacterota bacterium
CGGTAGACATGGTGGGCCATCAGATTATGGTGGATGGAAATCTGCGAGGTGGGCGGATATCCCATCAGGAAACCGTAGGTCTGGCCCACCGAGGAATTGGCGACGGTGCACCATTGCAAGGTGATGTGATGGGTGGCGGTCAGGTCGAGGGTTTCATCGCGGGCGCCTGAGAAATCCGTATGATCGAAAATGAAATTGCTGATTTTCGACATGGTGATCCCGTCTTCGTTTTCCGCGGTGGCGCGGAACCGCAGGAAACGGAAAATCCCGTTGGTCATCTTGCCGTGGTAGCAAAGCATGATCGAGGATCCGCCCTTGGAAGACGTGAAGGTCACGCCGCCCGGAGAGGTTTGTCCCGCGATGGTCACGTAGGAATTGGTGCTGTCCAGGTAGTTTTGGGCGCTGCTGTTGGGATTGAGGTCGATGACCCCCGAAACCCTGAAGACGATGATGCGCGGCCCTTTGGTGAGAAAGGCCTCGTTGAAGGATCCTTTGCCGGAAGAAGCCAAGGTGGTGACCACGTAGACCTTGGGAGGGGCGGTCCTGGGCGAAGCGCCTCGGCCTCCCGGCGTTTCCGCCCCCCAGCCTTCGGCGCCCGGGAAAGCGGGGAGGGCGTGGATATGGGCGTATGCCGAGAACAAGGCGATGCAAAGGAATCCGGATTTGAACATTGGGCCTCCATCTCCGGCCCGGCTCGCGACGATTCGCAAGCCGTCGCCAGGTATGGGTTTATGGGAAAATACCGAGTCTAATCATACCCATTCGGGAACAAATGTCAATCCAATCCGGACATAGGCCCACCGCGGGTAGGGCGGGGAGGGAAAATGCTAGATTTCAATGTTTTCCAGGAAAATCCGCGCGCATGAAACGCATCCTCTTCATCGCCTACCATTTCCCGCCCATTCTAGGCAGCAGCGGTTACCTGCGGACCCTGAAATTCATCAGATACCTGCCGGATCATGGATACAAACCGTACATTCTCACCGTCAATCCCCGCGCCTATCCCTCCTGGAGCGAATCACAACTTGCGCAGGTCCCAAAGGGAGTCGACGTGACCCGGACCTTCGCCCTGGACGCGCAGCGGCATCTCTCCTTCAAGGGACGCTACCTGGGCTTCACCAGCGTGCCGGACCGGTTCTCCACCTGGATTCCGGGAGCGGTTATCGCGGGCCTCAACCTCATCCGCCGCCATAAAATCGATCTTCTCTTTTCGACGTATCCCATTCCGAGCGCCCATGTAATCGGCGGCACCTTGGCCCGGCTCACCGGAAAACCTTGGATGGCGGACTTCCGCGATCCGATGTGGGACGAGACCGATGGCCCCCTGTCACCGGTCATGAGCGCCCGCAAGGCGATTGAAGGCTCGACCATGGAGCGCTGTTCCAAGGCCCTGGTGTGCACAGACGGGATGGCGGACCTGTTCCGCGCGCGTTACGGGGACCTCGCCCAATCGAAGGTTTCGGTCATCCCCAACGGGTTCGACGAACAGGATTTCCTCAATCTGGAGCGGCCCCCAAGGGTGGCGGGCACGCCCGTAACCTTCATGCACGCGGGCCTGCTGGAGCAGGCCGACCGGGATCCGGTCCCGTTCTTCAAGGGCGTGCGCATGGCCCTGGACCAGGGCCTGGTACGATCCGGCGGAATGATAGTGGACCTGCTGGGAACGGGAAACAGCGACGTCTACCTCAAGGAAATCGAAAGACTCAACCTTTCCGGCGTGATCCGCTTCCTGCCCCCGCAGCCCTACGCCAAGGCCCTGCAGGCCATGGCCGCCTCGGACATCCTGCTGCTGTTCCAGGGACCCTCCTGCGATCCCCAGATACCGGCGAAATTCTACGAGTACCTGCGGATAGGCCGGCCGATCATGGCCGTTACGACCCAGGGCGGCCAGACCGGCAAGGCCGTCGAAACCACGCAATCGGGGAGAGTGGTGCCCTGGTACGATTCCGCCGCCATCGCCAAAGCCATCGGGGAATGGGCCTCGGCGGTTGAAAAAGGTCAAACCCTTCCCAGCTGCGACCCCGTCCGCGCGACTCCGTTTTCACGGCAGAACCAGGCCCGCACCCTGGCCGCCGAGCTTGCAACCCTTATGCCTCGAATCTAGATTTCATTTCACCCCAATCAGGTGTATGCCATGTTCCGAACCGCCCTGCTCCTTTTTGTCGCCGCCGTATCCCTGCAAGCCCAGGGTCATCATTGGTACTACTACACGGTGGATACCACCCAGATCGCCGGCTATTCCGAAGTGGCCTTCGACTCCAAGGGTGCCCTCAAAATCGCCTATCGCCGCCAATACCAGATCTGGTACGGCGAAATGGAGAATCATGCCGTCAAGCTCCAGAAGGCTGATTCGGGAACCGGCGCAAGCGCGAAAATCGCGTTCGCCTTGGACAAGGCCGACCGCCCCGCCATCGCCTACCATGACGACGTCTACCAGTTCACCTACCTGGCCCGCCATGACGGTCAGAAGTGGGTTCATAGCACCATCGACGTCCTGAAGAGCGGCGGCGTGGACTTTTATCACATGGACATGGTCGGAGCCACGTCGGGCGGATTCCACATCATCTATCCCAAGCGCAAAATCCCGGCCGACAATTCCCTGTATTACGCCCGCATTGATGCCGAAGGCGCCATCAGCGATTCCGGCAACGTGATGGACGGCCTGAACGGAAAATGGAACAGCATGACGCTGGATCCGGACGGAAAGCCGATCTTCGCCTTTTTCCGGCATCAGCTCGAGAGCATCCAGTTGTCCTATGACAGCGCCGGCACCCGGAAGATCCAGGAGATCGGCACGGACTGGCCCGTTCCCCCCATGGGGTTCTACGTCTCGCTCAAGCGCGACACGGGCAACACCTATTACCTTGCCTACCGCAGGAAGAACCCCCACGAGGTACGTCTCCTGCACGGTACCCCTGGCGGAAACTGGACCGATGAGCGCGTCGACACCAACCTGACCCTGACCCTGTTCAACACCCCGAGCGTGCTGGGCCTGGGAAAGAACAACGCCCCCTTCGTCGCCTATCCCAAGACCTCTACCGAAGACGGGTTCGTGGCCACCCAAAGCGACCTCTGGCTGGCCTGGAAGAAGGATACCGCCTGGGTCCGGGAGATCGTCGACTCCGCCGGCATCGTGGGCGAATTCATGAGCATGGCCGTTTCCCCCGAAGGCTTCCCGGCCATCAGCTATTTCGACCGGACCAACCGTCGTCTCCGCCTGGCGGTGGCCCGCGCCAGTGCGCCCGCCGATGCGAACGACAACGGCATCCCGGACTACCAGGAGATCGTGTCCATCCGCAAGAAGGGCAACCGCGTCCTTCCCGGCAAGGCTCCCAAGGCCAAGCCCGGGAAGGTTTTCGATAGCCGCGGCAAGACCTGGGGCCCGAAAGCAGGGAAAGCCGTTCCCGCTCCCGGAATCTGGTTTCAGGCCAAGTCAGAATAGGGCGCCTTCGCCCGCCATCGCCATGTCCATCTCTGCGAAACTCAAGGAAACGGGTTACAGCGCCTTCGGACGGATGCTCCGATTTCCCGGCCTGGGCGGCCGCATCGTTTCGTTTGCGGACGGGCTCAGCCTGACCAAGCGCCCCATACCGTGCATGATCCGCAGCCCGGCCCCCAAGTTCCAGATCCTCATCTACCACAGGGTACTTCCCGAACGGGACCCCTTCGCCATCTCCCCGGTTTCGACCGCAGAATTCGATCGGCAGATGGGCCTGCTCCGTTCCTGCTTCCGCGTCGTCTCCCTGGATCGCCTGACCGAGGAGCTGGACGCGGGCAAGCTCAAGCCAGGTACCGTCTGCGTTACCTTCGACGACGGCTACCTGGACAACCGCCAGCATGCCCTGCCCATTTTGAAAAAGCACGGGATCCCGGCGACCATCTATTTGGCTACGGGTTTCATCGGCACGGACGCTTCGCCCTGGTACGATAAGGTGCTGCGCGCCGTGAGGGACGCGAAGCTGGAGCGGGTCGATTTCGCTCCGGCGGGAATGGCCGGGGCTGATCTTTCCAATCCCGCGACTAGGGCAGCTACGGCCTATGCCCTGTTGGAGTGGCTCAAGGGGTTCGCCCCCGGCCCGCGCGACGCCCATGTCCTGGATCTGGCGCGAGCCCTGGGAAGTCCCCCCGCCGCCGCCGGCAGGCTCATGCTGGATTGGGACGACGTGCGCGCCATGCGCAAGGATGGCGTCGTGTTCGGCGCCCATACCGTCACCCATCCCATCCTGTCCACCATTCCCGAATCGGAAATGGACCGGGAGATCGGCGCCTCCAAGGCGGCCATCGAGTCGGCCTTGCAGGAGGAGATCCGCCACTTCGCCTATCCCAACGGCCGGGCCGCGGACTACACCCAGGGCACCGTCCGCATCCTGGAAAAGCACGGATTCAAGACGGCCATGACCACCGAGACGGGCGTCAACGGCCCCGGCAGCAACCGCTTCGAACTCCTGCGCCGGCAACCATGGGAAACCGATCTCAACAGCTTCCACTTCCGAATGCTCATGGAAAGGCTCGTTGCGTGACTCCGGGCGCTTCCAAGAAAACCGCCCCGCTGGTCAGCATCGGACTGCCTGTCTACAACGGGCAGAAGTACCTAGAGGCATGCCTGAAAAATCTCCTAGCCCAGACGTGGGCCGATTTTGAGATCATCATTTCCGACAATGCCTCCACAGACGGCACGGCCGCCATTTGTGAAAGATTCGCCACGCAGGATCCGCGTGTACGTTACTACCGTGAAGACCGTAACCGCGGGGCGGCATGGAATTATACCAACGTTCTTAACTTGGCCAGCGGGCGCTATTTCCGGTGGTCAGCGTATGATGACTTGATTTCACCGGATTTTGTCGAGGTTTGCGTCAAACGTCTGGATGAGGATGCAAATATCATCCTATGCTATGGACTCACGGTGATAATCGACGCCGATGGAAATGAAGGTGAAACCAAGCCGGATAGGATTCACATCAACCACCCCCGCCCTTCGTCGCGTCTACGGGAATATCTCCATAAAGTCGGCCTCACCAACGCGATATATGGCCTCATGCGGATAGATAACCTGCGTAAAACATCAGGGATGGGCTCTTTTCCGGGAGCGGATATAGTGCTGCTCGCCGAACTCGCGTTGCACGGATGTTTCCGGGAGGAGCGATCCACCCGCTTTTACCGCCGTATCCATCCTCAGGCCTCCCTGCCCTCAAACCCTTCTCTCAATCAACTTTTAGCTTGGTATAAACCAGAGGCCTCCAAGCGGTTGGTATTGCACGATTGGGAACATTTCTTGGGATATCTCGCGGCTATCCGTGGCTGCCCCATTTCCACGACCGAAAAGCTCAGATGCTTTGCCGTATTACTTGCCTGGAAAAGACATGGCTGGCGAAAACTCTTGAGCGAACTGATATTGGGAATCCGCTATATCCTCATGCCCTTTTCACGAACCAAGTCTTCTTAGCCCGGGGCCTGAAATCCCGGTGGTTCCGTGGTGGAAGGTTCGGTAAGGGAAGGGTACCGGGAACCCGGAAGAAGCTTGCCTTTGACGGGACGAGGCCTTTTCCTCGACTGCTTGGCACGCAACTCCATGGGATAAACTGTGGCGAAGGAGTTAGCCAGGCAGATCCATGCCCATAGGAATTCACTAAAGGGGTAGTTCAGGAAGGTCATGGCAGCCAAGAGCCCGATGATGCACGTCATGAGTGCCGACACAAAGCTCCAGACGCGCTTATTTCCATTCTCAAGGGCCAGCTTCCTCACTCTAGCGCAACGCAAAAAGGTCAGGCAGATTACCGCAAGGTAAATGGCGAGCCCGGTGAAACCCGTCTCGGAACTAAGCTTGAGATAGATACTATGGGGATTGTGGACGCCATCGCCGTAGATGTGCACGACCTGCAGCCAACCGTCCGGACCCAAACCGAATACAGGATTGTCAACGGTAGCCTGCAGAGCCCCCTGCATCAGCATCATTCTTTGAGCCGCCGACCCTTCGGTCTGTTCGGCCCCAACTTGGATGGTATCCATCCTCTCGTACCATTCTTTTGGCAATAGAACAAGAATCAATCCCCCGGCAACGATGGTGATTGCAAGGTCCCGGAGCTTCTTACGGGAAACGAGTGCGATATAGAAACCGACCATCGTGGCTACGCCTAATGAGGCGCCCCTCGACAAGGAAAAGAAAATGGCCGCGAGTGATAAGACGGCCGCGAGCCATATCCCGATGCGGACAACTTTCTTGTACCTATTCCGGTAGTAGGTCGCGAAGAATGCAAGAATCGGGAGAGTGCCCACGATGGCGGCGGTGAAGTCGTTCCGCTCGGTCATTTGACCACCGGGAATGGCAAGCTCCGTATTCGTGCCATGAATGATGCAATAGGCACCTGCCTGGGCGGCCCATATTGCGACCGAGGCCGTCAGAACCGCAGCTATTGCTTCCACCTGGCGGGTGTTTTGTAGCGAACAATAGATCAGAACAAGGGGCAGGAGGTACTTGAGATAGCGGATAAATTCGACCATTGCCGGCTCCTTGAACGGCGACATCAGGGTGGCGATCAAAAGCCAAAGGATCATGCCGCAAAAGGAATAGAAAAAGGAGCCTAGCCGGAAATCCAGGCGGCCCGCGAAGTAGTTTATCGCGACCGAACCAAGAAGGACGAAAAGCACGTACCATGCCACAGGATATGCGCCCGCCATCTTTGCAAAGGATAAAGGTTGGAAGATATCGGTCCAAAGGAACAAGGCGATGGCAAAGGCCACGGAACGCCATGCAAGGGCAGTCCCCCCGGCGTAGACCAACCCGATCAAAATAAGGCGTAGCATCGGTTAATACATCAGTCGCGAGGAGGTTATGGGGGTAGGACCCGGAATTCCCTTTTCAGGCATGGCTGGATAAAATAATACCATTGAGGGAAGCCGGGAGTTGGAACTACGAAGGATTCCCTGGAAAACGGCTGAGTCGCTTCCCGGGGGAGAAGCCAGCCGGCACCGAATCCGGATTCAGATTAGTCCAGGGAGCGAGAGGCCAAGGCGAATGGAAAAAGCCTTCCGGATTAAGGCTCGGTCCATAGAGTAGCGCGCGCCGAACTATTGTACCAGGACGGATGGTGCCCGCGCCCCGATTTGTCGGAAATATCGTCCGGTAGCGGGTTGAGGTTGAGGTACCAAACGTTCTGACCGCCACTGGAGGTGCTCATGGGCGCATTGATTTCGGACAGGATGTCCGTTACGGCGAGGTTTGATGAATACAGCTGAAGCCCGCGAAGGATGCAATTGCAATGCTCGCCTATCGGAGAAAATTGGGCGTTGCCGAAAGAGAGTGAATTGGTACGGCCGGTCAAAGGTCCATAACTGGGATGAATCGAAACCCGAATGACCTTGGTGGTATCGGGAAGGTCCCAGAAAAATTCGTGCATCTTGCTGGTTCCCGCATCCCATACGCGCACGGCCTGGGTGCGCCACTGGTCATATCCCAGCAGGGTCGAATGACCATTGGCGTCGGTGACATAATCGAAGCCGTCAACGGAAAATTCCCAATTGTGGATGGTGCTGTTGGGCTTCGGCTCGGTGGCCGGGTAAGGAT
>JALYSE010000231.1 GCA_030854955.1 Fibrobacterota bacterium
TGAAGCGCCGCATGGACGGATACCGGACTTTCATGAAAAACAATAACATTTCCATCCAGGGATTAAGCATGTATCGGATTATCCTTTTCGCTCTTTGCCTTTCCAGTCTCCACGCCGCCCCGTTCGCAGATGAGATCGAAAGGACGCGGCCGACCTGGTGGTTCGGAGCGGCCGCGGGCGCCAATCTGAATTTCTACAGCGGCACCGCCCAGGTGCTGAATCCCGGACTCACGACTCCGGTCCCTTTCCATAAGGGTTTCGGAACCGGGCTTTTCCTGGCACCCCATCTCGAATACCGCCACGACTCCATCTGGGGCGGCATGCTGCAGGTGGGCTATGACAATCGCGACGGAACCTTTGATGACGTCATCTGTCCTTGCGGCGAAACCGCGACCCTGAAGACGGAGCTCAGCTATTTCTCCATCGAACCGAGCCTGCGCATCGCTCCCTTCGCGGGAAGCTTCTACGTGTATGGCGGCCCCAGACTTGCGTTCAACTGGTCTCCCAGCATGGCGAAGGGGTCTCCGGACGACGCGAATACCTTCGCATACACCCAGGAATTCCATCCTTCCGTGGAAGCCGAACTTGCCGACATGCGTACCGTGGTATTCTCGGGCCAGATCGGCCTCGGATACGATATCCCGCTGTCGTCCCCTCACAACAAGACCCAGGTCGACCTTTCGCCCTTCATCTCCTACCAACCCTACTTTGGCCAACAGGTGCGTTCAAAGGAAACCTGGGCGGTGTCGACCCTGCGCTTGGGCGCCACCCTCAAGTTCGGAAACGGCGAACCCGCTCCCCAAGGCGCGGCGGCGGAAACCGGCTGTGATGTAACCTTTACGGTACGGGCTCCCAAAGCCATCATCGTCAAGCGCCGGGTCAGGGAAACCTTCCCGCTCCGCAATTACGTCTTCTTCGAAGAGGGATCGACCGAGATGTCGGACCGTTACGTGAAGCTGGACAAGGCGCAGGCCGCGTCCTTCAAGGAAGAGCAATTGCAGGAGGTCCAGCCCAAGAACGCTTCCGGCCGTTCCCTCCGCCAGATGACCGTCTATTACAATATCGTGAACACCGTCGGCGACCGCATGAAACGGAGCCCGGGAACCTCCGTGGTTCTCAGCGGGGCATCCGACAACAACATTGAACAGGGCAAGGCCCGGGCCCAGACCATCAAGCGTTACCTCGTCGACGTATTCGGGATCGACAGCGCCAGAATCGCCACGGAAGGCCGGGACAAGCCGCGGATTCCTTCGGAAGGCCCCGGCAATTTCGATATCCCTCTGCAGGTGGCGGGCAATAACCGCGTCGATATCGAAAGCACCTCGCCCGAGATGATGATCCAAGTGGGCGGCGACTCGCACTACGTCCTGAAGCCCGTGCAGATAGTGGCCGATGTCGAGGATCCCCTGGACAGCCACGTTATTTTCAAAGTATCAGGCGCCGGCGATGTGTTGGCATCGTGGTCCCTGGAGATCAAGGACGACCACGGAAAAGTCCAGCTCTACGGTCCGTTCACGGGCGAACAGACCAGCATTTCCGGGAGTACCATCCTGGCCGGCAAGACCGAGGGCGAATACAAGGTGGCAATGATTGGACAAAAACAGGACGGCAAGGCCGTGAGACGTGAAGCCACGGTCCATCTGGTCCGAAGGCTTGAACCTGTTCATGAAGCGCTCCGCTTCAGCATCCTTTTCGATTACGGCCAATCCAAATCCAAGGGAACGTACGAGAAATTCATCAATCAAATGGTGGTCCCGCTCGTTTCGGACAGCAGCGTCATCGTCATCCACGGCTATACCGACATCATCGGCGACGAGGCCTATAACCAGAAACTTTCCGAGGAACGGGTCAAGGACACGCGGACAATCCTCGAACAGGGAATCCCGGACTCCAAGGCCCGCGGGATCACCTTCGAAACCTTCGGGTTCGGCGAGAATCCCAAGAACGCGCCCTTCGACAATAATTTCCCGGAAGAGCGCTTCTACAACCGTTCCGTGTTCATCGATATCGTGCCCAAGTAGAGTCATTAGTTTCGGGGCGGATTTGCCCCCGGATACGGGGTCGGCATTGGCGAATGCCTTTCCCAATCCTGCCCCATTGCGGTATTCTCATTGAGGGTAGCAATGGGGGCAGAGGACTTCACTTCCAAATGTCCGCTTTAGTAATTCGTACCACGGGATGTATCGTCTGCGAACACCAGCCCTCGTTTTCCTTTCAGCATCCGGAGTTGCCTTGGGAACCAATTCTTGGGTTCCATTTTGTTGCGCTGACTCCTCCGGCTAGAGGAAGATCCGAAACCCCTCTTCCAGGTGAAACCCGTTTTTGAAAAGGTCGCCGCTCTTATCCTGGGCATTTTTCCAGGTGCCCCATTTGTAATCTGCGGCCCATTGGTCAAAAGCATGCGCCCTGCCGGGCGCACAAAAATAAAAAGGGCCGGGATGACCCGACCTTCTTCTACTATGGACCTGGGATGGGATCCCGGGGATGTATGAAAGCGTTCACCAAACCTGCGGCCCGCTCAAGGCGAACCATCCGCACCTGTCCACCGAACCGGCCGCACGTTCAACGAACGGGCAGCTTGCTTTCAGCGAGCCGGCCGCGCGCCTTCAGCGCGCAGAGGCGAAGGTCCGGGTCTTCCGCTTTTGCATGCGGATGAAGTTCGCCCGGCGGAAGTCGTTGCGGTGCTCAAGGCAATACCGCGGATAGACGAACTGCTTCGGGAAGACCTTCACGATGTACTTGCTGTCGCAACCGTCCAGGCAGCAGCAGAATTCGAGATCAAGGACTTCGGTGTAGTTGTGCTTGAACACCATGTTCTTGACGTCGACGCTCTCGAATTCCTTCTTGTGCTTGGCGCGCTGCTTAATGTCCCGGTGCAACTCGCAGTACTTGGCGATCGGATGACCCCAGAACTCCCTGCCGCAGCCCGCTTCCTGACAAATCTTCAGTTTGATACGCTTCTTTTTTTTGTACTTAGGCAGTTGCATTTAACCGGGTCCTAACTGTGGTAAAGGGCATACGGTCCCCTTATGAGGGTAAAAGATAATAAATCTGGGGGAAATTTCAACCAGTTTAGAATGGTATTACCTTTTTTTGACTTTTTATAGGCTAATTCTTTGTAATTTCGCCTTATTTATTTTTGCCACCCTCGCAACCTGGCGACCTCCAAAAACCCAAACCAAGCATTTTTGGGTCCCGTAGACTGCCGTTCCGGAATTTTTGGGACTTTGAATCGAGAGCAGAGGCACATCCATGATCCACGATTATAATTAGAATCCATGCACCTAGTACCCCAACCCCAAAATAGCGAGACGCTTTCGCCGCCTTCGACTCGATATTTTGGGGTTGGGGTGCTATCACGATTGTTCCGCAGGGGCGGCATTTTTGGGGGCCTTTTGGCCGCTGTCCTGATGAGCGGCTGCCTCTTCGACTCCAAATATCCGGATCTCAGCACCAATACACAAACATATCAGTCGAAGGATTTGGATATCATCCTGCCCGCGAGCACATCGGCCGATTCGGTCGTGACCTTGTTCCAACCTTTTCTGGACGCCGGTCTTAAACCGGGCCAGTCCACGGCCTTGGAACAGTTCAAACCGGTCAACGTGAAGGATCACGTTTCGGGCAAGGTGGTGCGATACACGCTTGCACGCCAGCGCTACGGTTCTTGGGAGCCGCGGCTGGAATTCAGGTGGAACTACTTCGTGCTGCAATCCAATTTCCTGTTTCCGGGAGGCCTTCCCGATACCACCGGCCTGGCCGATGAGACCAAGACCCTCTACGAGAGGGTGCACCTGGAAGACTCCTTCACGAATTACTTCGATAGCGCTGCGGCGCCGGGCATCTGGACCCGGATCAACTCTTCCACCAGGCCCGGCGCCATGGGCTTGGCGGTCGAGGCTTCGATCGACGGGGACTCCGTCCTGGTCCAATTCGTGGTGACGAGTTCACCGGCGGGCCGCGCGGGAATGGTCAAAGGAATGGCCATCGTGGCCATAAACGACTCGGCCACCGTGGGAGATTCGGCATTGGAACGATTCCATCGATTCAGCACAGGCGATTCCGGAACTGCGGTGAAGCTTTCGGTGACGGGTCCCGGCACCCGGGGCCCCGCATCCCTCGCCTTGGTGCGTGAACCAGTGGCCTTCCCCACCGTGATGGTCGATTCCATCCAGGGCGTGGGTTATATCTCCATCAACGGCTTCACTCCCCACACCGTCGGCTCCAAGTCCACCTACACGGAATTCCGCGATGCCTTGCTTGCGACGCGCGGGTATCCCACGACCCTCATCGACCTGCGAGATAATGGAGGCGGTTCCTTGGACGTGGCCATGAAAATGTGCGACGAAATCCTTCCCGCAGGCACCGTCATCATCCGCCAAAATGAGCGGCGCTTCGATGAGCTTGCGCGCGTTCCCTTGCAGTCCGAAATCACCGCGCTGGCTTCGGCCGGCGGAGTGGGAGAAAAAGCCCTCGACGGAAGCCAGCGCAAATACCTTCTGCTCGCCAACGGGAACAGCGCGAGCGCTTCGGAAATCTTCCTGGTGGCCGTCAACGAAGGCGTCAATGCCCCGATGATGGGGACCCGGACCTACGGCAAGGGCGTGGGCCAGACCGTTCGCAACACGCCGGGCAAGGGCTTGGCTCTCGTCACCTACCTCAAGTTCACGAGCGCAAGGAAACTGGACTACCATAAGCTCGGCATCAATCCCGACTTTCCAGATACATCGGACGGGAAAACCCTGCTCGCAAACGCCGCCCAAAAGGCATTGGTCCTTGCTTCCGGCCCGGTTGCCAAAATCTCCGCCTCAGCCCGGGCCACCATTGACCGGAAAGCGTCGGCGCTGGAGTGGAACCGCCGTCAGGCCGTCAAGCGGGGAGTATCGGAACTGGAGGCTTTCAAGGAGCGCCGCGCTTTTTGAAAGCCGCGCTCCTTGAAAGCCCGAATCCTAAGCGAAGGTTGATTGCCGGCTTTTCGCAGATCAGGCGCCGGTCGCCTCTTCCAGGATGGCCAGGAACAGGCGGATTCCCGTCTCGAGCGCGGCATCGTTGAAATCGAAGCGCGGATTGTGCAGGGAACCGCGCGCGTTACCCAGGCCCAGCCATAGATAGGCACCAGGCGCTCTTTCCAGGAAGAAGGGGAAATCCTCTCCGGCCATGCTGGGACGGGGCTCCAAGCATCTATCCTTTCCGAAGGCCCGCACCGCGGCCCGCCGCGCCAAGGTGGCCATGGCCGGATCGTTGATGGTGGCAGGACAGCCTTCCACCCATACGAGCCGGGCTTCCAGGCCCAGACCGCGGCAGAGGTTGACGGCCATGACTTCCAACCCCGTCTTAAGCCTTTCCCGCACCGCGGGGCTATGGGTTCGGACAGTACCGCGCAACAGGCATTCCTCGGGAATGACGTTAAAGGTCCGGCCCGCCTGGATCTGGCCGAAGGTGAGCACGGCGGAATCGAGAGGATCGATGGAGCGGCTCACCAGGGACTGGGCCGCGCTGACCAACTGGGCGCCGGCGAAGACCGGGTCGAGGGTGGAGTGAGGCTGGGCCCCGTGGCCGCCCTTACCGATAATGGTGATTTCGAAATTGTCCACCGAAGCCATCACGGCGCCGCCGTGGATTCCGATTGTCCCCAGGGGCAGGTCCGGCCAACCGTGCAGGCCGAACACCGCTTCCACCTTGGGGGATTCCAAAGCCCCCTCGATCACCATCTGCTTGGCTCCATTGCCCGCCTCTTCGGCGGGTTGGAACAGAAATTTCACATCGGTCGCGTAAACCTTGCCCGTTCGGGCCAGGTGCTTGGCGAGTCCCAACAGAATGCCCGTATGGCCGTCGTGGCCGCAAGCATGCATGGCCTGACCGGTTTGCGAGGCCCAGGGAAGACCCGAAGTCTCTTCCAGGGGAAGTGCGTCCATGTCCGCCCGGAAGGCGATGCTCCGCGACCGATCGCGGCCGGGCCATAATCCTATCACCGCCGTGCTCCCGGGAAGGGTTCGGGTCTCAATGCCCGCGGACCTGAGTTCGGCCAGGATAAGATCGCGCGTACGGTGCTCCTGTCCGGAGAGCTCCGGATCGCGATGAATGCGCCTCCGCAGATCGGTGCATTCCTCGAGGATATCCTTGGCGATCAGGGTTGTTTCGGCCATCAGCTCTCCGGTACTCCGCCGTCCAGCCCCGTGGCCATGCGCTCGCCCGGCAGGAAATAGTTCATAGGATCGACCTTGGCGTCGCGCACCGTCAGTTCATAGTGCAGGTGGACCCCGGTTGTAACGCCCGTCATTCCCATGGTGGCGATGGTCTGGCCGCGAATCACCTTCTGGCCGCGCTTCACCTTCACGTCCTGGAGGTGGGCGTAAAAGGTTTCCACCCTTCTGCCGTGATCGATGCGGATGCAAACGCCCCAGAGCAGATCCTTCCGCACCTCCACTACGATACCGCCTCCCGCCGCGAAGACGGCCGATCCCGCCTGGTGGGAGAAATCCACGCCGGCATGCAATGCCTTGCGGCCGGTGAACGGGTCCAGGCTGTAGCCGAACTCGCGGGTGGGGATGGCATCCCGGGAAACAGGAGGCGCGATAGGTAGGCCTTCCACCAGCGCGGCATGCTCTTGCAAGAGGTGAAGGGTGGAGTCGAGATATGCGGAAATGGCTTTAGCCCGGACCAGGGAGGCCGAGACGTCCATTTTCATGGGAGACAGGTTATGGAAGAAGGAGAAGAGGCTCGAAGACTTGGTCTGCTTTTCGTCTTCCATGTATTTGACGCCGGATATCATCAAGGCGCTGACCTTCTGCTCTTCCAATCGGGAGAGGTCCCGCCGAAGATCCCGCAGGTCCTGGTCCAGCTTTCCCACCCTATCCCCCAAGGCACCGTTTTCCTGGCCGAGCTTGGTGCGTATCTGCCGGGTTTCGGAAGGCTCATGAAGGACGCCGGAAAGAACCAGCCAAGCGCCGAGTACGGAGAGAGGGACTATGATGCAAGCGGCCAGGATTCCAAGTCGCCGGGACAAGGTGACGACCTTGACCCGGGAGGCATCCTTGGGGTAGAAACTGATCCGGAACTTCTTATCCATGCTCCGGCTGTTCCTTTCTACTTGACGAACCGCTTCTGGGCGGCGCCAAGCTTCGCCTCCAATTCGGCAATCGCCTTCTTGTATTTTTCAATATTGCGCTGCATTTCCACAACCCCCGGGCGCATGGCGAAGCGGTCGACCGATTCTTCAAGCAGGGCCATGTGGGCTTCCTTACCCAGTTCCGTGAACTCCCGTGCCTGCTTGCGCCGTTCCGCCATCAGGTCCAGGTGAAGCTTTCCGGTCCTGGCCGCATCCTCAATCTTGGTAGCCGAGGTATGGGCCCCCGCCAGAACCGATTTCTTCAATTTTTCCAGAAAACTGTCGGACATTTGAATTCCTTCCCGCTGGACCGCGCCCACCCGCCCGTTCAATTGGGGCCCGGAATTGGTGATTCCGGGGATTCTGGGGCAGGATATCAGGCCTAATATAGTATCTGGATGCTCGGAGAGGGGGGCCCGACAAGGGGTCGGAAACCCCAATACAGGGG
>JALYSE010000390.1 GCA_030854955.1 Fibrobacterota bacterium
GAGCTGGCGATGGTCTGAAACCTCAGGGCGCGGACCGAATCCTGGACTTTACCATGGATGTCACCTACCGTTACTAGGTCTCCTTTAACTGGCGAAGGATGAAATTGCCCAGCAAGGGCACGGCGAACAGGTATCTGCCATGCCGGTTCTTGTACACCAATCCCGCTTCGGCCAAGGAGGTCAGCATCTGGGTGGCGTGGCTGGCGCTGAATGGCTTCTTCAGGAGCTCGGAGGATTTCTCCACGATCTCCTGGACGGTGAATTCGGAATCGGAACGTGGCAGATGGGCCGCTACGATGAGGATGTCCCGTTGGCGATCCGTGGCCCGGGCCCAACGGCCGGAAAAGAAATCGGTATCAAGCTTGCGGATGATCGCATTGACCGGAACGGACGCGTCCTCACCGCCATCCGTTTTTTGGATGAAAACATCATACACCTCCCGGCAGATGAACTGGATGAAGTAGGGATAACCGCCGGAAACCTCGATGATGCTTTCGATGGAGGGTTCATCGAACTTGACCGGGCTTTTGCCTTTGGCAATGGGCTTGAGGATGGCGTCCCGGCTGTCGGGGGGAGAAAGCCGGCTCAAGGTAACCACGCGAAACATCCGCTCGGCGAACGTCCGGGCTTCCACCAGCTTCGGGAAGAGGGTGGGCAGGCCGGTCAGCAGAAGCATCATGGGAATGTTCTTCCGTTGGATGGATTGGAACACATCCAGGAGCAGCGAGAGGGGGAGTTCTTCCTTCTTGGCATGGTCGGAAAGGTTTTGTGCTTCATCGTACGCAAAAATGACGCCGCGAGAATTCTGCGCACTGAGCAGCCCCCAGACCATTTCCATCACGGCCTTGAGCTTATCGGCCACCAATCCCGGAGTGGATTCGAAGAAATAACTCAAGTTTTCATAACTCAACCTTACCTCGACCTCATCATTGCGGGTGGTGAATCCCAAATCCCGGACCGGTTCCGAGCCGATGGTCAAAGAGGACGTAATGACGGAAAGATCCGCCAAAAGCCGGGTGGCGATGTTGGATTCGCTGAGGCTGGCGGCCTCGGAAAGGTCGGTGCCGACCCAGAGCCAGCCTGCCTGGATGGCATTGGGTTTAAGCGTATCCATGAGGACCGTTTTGCCCACGCCGCGCAACCCGGTCAATACCAGATTTTCAAGGATCACGGATTGCCTGAGTAGTCGTTTGAATTCTTCTATCTCGAAATCGCGTCCGGCCAGGTACGGGGGCCTATGTCCGGCGCCAGGCCGGAATGGATTGGCGATGGGTATGAGGTGTGAAGACATTTAGATCTCCTTAGTCGATAGCATAAATTTACTTTGCAGTATAAATTTAGTCAATCGATTTTCACGTTCTAAGTACGGAAATCCTCGAATTCTTGTCAAATCCAGCCAGGAAAAAATCCGGCTGGAACCCTACCTAGTCCGTGCATGTCCTGGTTTCCACCACCTGCATGGTGGGTAAGAAGGTTGGATCAGATACCTATACCCTGATCCTCGAAGGATACGAAAGGCGGATTCGCATTCCCGATGGGGAAGACCTGGCCCGTTTACGGGCGGTCGGGACAGGAGAGCATCCGACCTTGTTGGTCAGACCGGCGGTCGGAGAGGAATGGCTCGAAGGCCATTCAGTCACTCGACCGTAACGCTCTTCGCCAGATTCCGCGGGGTATCCACGTCGCAACCGCGCATCACCGCGATATGATAGGCCAGCAACTGCAACGGCACTACCGACAGCAGGGGCGTGAGCATGTGCAGGGTCTTGGGGATGATGATGGTGTAGTCCGCCAGCTTGCCCAGGTTCGCGTCCGCATCCGTGATGGCGATGATGCGGCCGCCGCGGGCCTTCACTTCCTGCATGTTGGACAGCACCTTATCGAACAGGGCATCTGTGGGCGCGATGACCACGGTGGGCATGTTGGAGTCGATGAGGGCGATGGGGCCGTGCTTCATCTCCGCTGCGGGATAGCCTTCCGCGTGGATATAGGAGATTTCCTTCAGCTTGAGCGCGCCTTCCAGGGCCACGGGATAGTTGTAACCGCGTCCCAGGAAGAGAAAGTTGGTGCAATCCTTGAATTCCTTGGCGATGACCCTGATTTCATCGTTGAGCTTGAGGATTTCCTTGATCTGATCAGGAATCTTGGCCAGGGCCTTGCATATCTTCATGCCTTCGTCCGCCGAGGTCCGGCGCATGCGGCCGAGCAGAAGGGCGACGAGGGTGAGAACGGTGACTTGCGAGGTGAACGCCTTGGTGGAGGCCACGCCGATTTCAGGTCCCGCGTGGAGGTAGA
>JALYSE010000022.1 GCA_030854955.1 Fibrobacterota bacterium
CCCTAAAGGGGAAATCACTTCCGAGAAGACGCCCAACTGGCGAACCCGGCGCGCTATCAAATGGGTATATTGCCCGCCAAAATCGACGACACCGACCTTTTCCATGTGCAAGACAATATAGCAAGGGAGACGAGCCCTATGACCTGCATCCATGCCCAAATGGCATTCGGAACCGTCGAGGGGAGTCCGCGCCCCTACTGGGTTTCCAAAGAGTGGGTAAAAGCGGTTTTAGCCCGCGAGTTCGCGCGCTACTTCGACCAGGCTCTTGACACCCCAGCCCGTCCCACCCGGGCGGTAATACTTCCAGGAGGAGGTAGTAAAGGCAGTGCCGGCGATGTCCCAATGGGACCAGGCCGTTTTCGCGGGGACGAACTCCTGGAGGAACAGGGCGGCGGTGATGGCGCCGGCCTCCTGTTTGCCCACGTTCTTCATATCCGCGACGGGATCGTCGAGGTATTCCCGGTATTCCTCTTCCAGGGGCATGGCACAGAATTTTTCGCCCGCGCTTTCGGCCGCCTTGAACAAGGTCTGGGTGAAGGCCGCGTCATTGCTGAACAACCCGGCGATGGATGGCCCGATGGCGCGGACGATGGCTCCGGTAAGGGTGGCTAGGTCAATGATATGGGTGGCACCCAGGGCCCCGGCTTCGGCGAGGCCGTCCGTGAGGATCAGGCGTCCTTCCGCGTCGGTGTTGTCCACCATAATGGTCTTGCCGTTCTTGGCCGTAAAGATGTCCCCGGGGAGCACGGCCGCATTGCCGGGCCGGTTTTCGGCGAGGCAGAGAACGGCGCTGACCTTGATGGGGAGTTTTAGGGTGGCGATAGCGCAGAGGGCGGAGAGGACCGTGGCCGCTCCCGCCATATCGCTTTTCATTTCCCACATGCCTTGGCTTGGCTTGATGCTGATGCCGCCGGTATCGAAGGTCACGCCTTTGCCGACGAAAACGAGGTGGGGGGCGCTGGTATCCCTCTTGAGCGGGCCTCTGACCTTGCCCCCTTCATAACCTAGAGTCACCATCCGAGGCGGATGGTCCGAGCCCTTGCCAACCATCCAGAGGCCCATATAGCCATCGGTCTGGAGTTTCTTCTCGTCGCGGATTCTGAGGGTGAGGCCGAATTCCTTGGCGGCTTTGCGCGCGAATTCGGCAAAGTCTTGGGGCACCAACGCCGACCCCGGTTCGTTGACCAGGTCGCGGCAGATGTTGATCTGGTGGCAGATGGTTTCCGCTTCGGCCAGGACCAACGCGTTGCGCTTCATGTTTTCGACGGAAGACAGGAGCACGACCTCAAGATTGCCGTTCTGGTCCGGTTTCTTATCTGATTTGTATTTGCGGAAGTCGTAGGCCGAAATCAGAAACCCTTCGCAAAGGGCGCGGAATTCCTTCACGTTCAACTGATCCACGGCCACGGCCACCCGGGAAAGGGAGCGGCTTTTCTGCCAATCGCCGATCCGGGAGGCGGCCAACCGGATGCGATCCTCATGATTAAGGCCTTTTTTCTGGGGGACCTGGAAAACACCCAGGATGAAATCTCCTTGGGTCAGAAGTTCCATGGAATCATTCAGGACCTTGGCCGCCTGGTTCTTTACAATCCCTTGAACCTGATTTTGGAGCGATAATCGGTCTTTGGGAAGGTTGCCCAGCAGTTTTTCCTGTTCCGCTAGAAGTATCAGTGCGGGCAGGCCTTCAGTACGGAATTTTTCAATTGCTTCCAGAATCAGCTTCATGAGGTCCTTAAATAGGGATTTTTTAAAAAAATACTCTGAAAATCCAATCATTCATACGTTTTATTGAATTTGGGGTTTTCACCAGAAAGTGCCGTGTAAAAAATTGGTGTATAATTTGCTTTTGTAAAGAATAGGCGGAAGAATACCGATGATAACCCAACAAAAGATGACAATAGCATAATTTTGCACTTTTATTTGTCAATAATTGACATTTTAGGACTGAGACAATGAAAGATTTTACGGTCCATCAGGCACGCATCATGGCAGCCCTAACTGAAATCAGCAAACTTTTCAGTTCCTCACTCGACTATAATGAAGTGGCCAACCAATGCTTGCGAACCCTTTCCCAGACCTTGGATTTGGAGAGGGGCACCCTGCTGATGCCCACGACGGATCGAAAATGCCTGGTCATCAAGGCCAGCGTCGGCTTCAGTCCGGAAGAAATCCGAAACTCCGTCTATAAGATAGGCGAGGATTTCGTCGGAAGGGTTTTCAGCAATTGCCTGCCCATGGCCTTGCCGGATGCCGATGATGTTCCCGGTGTGCCCACCCCCAAGGAAATGAGCGAGGAGTTCAACCTGTACCGCATCGGTTTTATCGCCGTGCCCGTGGTCCTGGATTCCCGCCCCATCGGGGTCATCACGGCCCATCGTACCTCCCGCAGCAGCACCATGGTGGATGAAGACATCAAGGTGATGAAGATCGTGGCCTCCCTGCTCTCGCAAACCCTACGCATCGCCGAAATGATCCGGGAGGAGAATTCGAAGTTGGTGCAGGAAAACAAGGAACTGCACGCCGAACTGGAAGAACGTTTTAATCCCGACAATCTGATAAGCAATTCCTCCGCCATGGCCAAAACCCTGGCGATGGTGAAGCGAGTGGCCGGCACCGACGCCTCCGTCCTCTTGCGCGGCGAAAGCGGCACCGGAAAGACCCTGCTGGCCCGGTCCATCCACTATACCAGCACTCGCCAGAAGTCCCCATTCGTGATCGTGAACTGCGCGGCCCTGCCCGCCGGACTCATTGAAAGCGAATTGTTCGGCCATGAGAAGGGCGCCTTCACCGGGGCCCTGAACCAGCGGATCGGCCGATTCGAGGCTGCGGATCAAGGCACCATCTTCCTGGATGAGATCGGGGAGATTCCCCTGGAAACCCAGGCGAAACTTTTGAGCGTGATCCAGGACGGCACCTTCGAGCGGGTAGGTTCCTCCAAGACCATGACCGCCGACGTGCGCCTGATTTGCGCGACCAACGCAAACCTGGAGCAGTTGATCCGGGACAAGCGTTTCCGGGAAGACCTTTATTACCGGCTGATGGTGGTTCCCATCAACGTGCCCCCCTTGCGGAGCCGCCGCGAGGACGTTCTCCCCCTTGCTTCGTACTTCCTCAAGAAATTCACTACCAAGTACAACAAGCGGATTTCCATCTCCCGCGAGGTCATGGAGTTCCTGGCAGGCTATCCCTGGCCCGGAAATGTCCGAGAGCTGGAGAACACAATCGAACGGACCGTGGTCCTGGCCGGCACCGAAGCACTCACCGCCAAGGATATTCCCATCCTGAATTCCATGGTGGAAACACTCGAGCCCGCTCCCGCTCCCGCAACCTCCAACACCGTGGTGACCTTTTCCCCTCTGAGCCGCCGTTCCAAGGAACGCCAACTCTACGAGCGCGTACCTCTGCGTGAAAAAGACATCCGGGAAGCCATGCACAACGCCGGAGGTATTCAAACCCATGCCGCGCGCATGCTGGGTGTGTCCCTGAGGCAATTGCGCTACGCCTTGAGCCGGTTCGGGATCAATGCGACCGAATTCAAATACTGAGATCCTCCCGACGCGTGCTTTTCCTATTTTTGGGCCATGTCCGATTTGTCCCGTCTGACCGGCGTTGGCCCCAAACGGGTCAAGATCCTCGCGGAAGCGGGGATCAATACGCTTCGCGATCTCATCTATCACCTTCCGCGCCGATATATCGATCGCAGCCGCTTCACGCCCATCGCGGAACTGCAAGTAGGTAAGGACGCCATCTTTCCGGCCACGGTGGTGTCCCTGGCCGTGATCCAGACCCGCATGATCGTCGAAGTGGAGGACGAAAGCGGCAGCGTGGAACTGGTCTTCTTCCACGGGGTGCAATTTTTGCGAAGCCGCTTCCATGAAGGTCAGAAACTGTTGGTGGCCGGAGTGCCCGGGTTTTTCCGGGAAATGCAATTGGTGCATCCGGAATTCGAAGCCGTCCAGGGGGGCCAGGAGCTGAAAGGATCCATTCTCCCGCGTTATCCCCTGACCATGGATATGTCGGAAGCCCATGTGGAACACAAGTTCCTGCAACGGATCGCCTTGGAAGCCTTGCAGGGTTTCGAGTTTTCGGATGGGGTGTTGGAAAGCCATCGCCGCGACCTGGGCCTGCTTCCAGAAAGGGATCTTTTGCGGATCCTGCACAAGCCTGAAAAGGCGGAAGAGATTTCGGCGTTGCGCCGGCAACTCAAGGTGCGGGAGCTGCTTCCGCTCTCGTTGCGCCTCGAGGCCGTAAAGCTGGAGCGGAGGAAGGTGGGAAAAGCCTGGCCTCCTTCGGAATCCCTTAAGGAAAAATTGCGCGTCGGTCTGCCTTTCACATTGACCGAGGGCCAAACGGAGTCGGTGGCGGCCATCACCGCATACCAGGCGGCCCCGGGGCAATTCTGCGGCCTGCTTATGGGCGATGTGGGATCCGGAAAAACCGTGGTGGCCATGCTCACGGCGGCCAACGTGCTTGAGGCGGGAGGTCAGGCGGCCTTGATGGCTCCGACGGAAATCCTTGCGATCCAGCATTTCCAGACCTTGGCGCCTTTCTTCGCCAAGGCGGACATCCGTGCCGCCCTGTTGACGGGCGATACGCCCAAGGCCGAGCGCGAAGCCCTCGTCGCGGATCTGGAGTCCGGCGTTCTCCGCTTCGTGGTGGGGACCCATGCCTTGTATTCGGGCGACGTGCGCTTTCGGAACCTGGGCCTCGCGATCATCGATGAGCAGCATCGTTTCGGCGTGCAACAACGCCAGGCGCTCGCGGCCAAAGGGGGGCATCCGGATATCCTGTACATGTCCGCTACGCCCATCCCGCGCACCCTGGCACAGACCGTTTTCGGGGATCTGGAAAACTTCGTTCTCAAGGACAAGCCGGCCGGCCGGCTCCCGGTCAAGACCCGCCTCTTGCCTCCGGAGAAGCGCAAGGACATGCTGGGTTTCCTCCACAAGGAAACCATGGCAGGAAACCAGGTATTCTGGGTGGTACCCCAGATCGGCGCGAAGGTAAAGCCCGCCGCGGCCGACGACGATCCAGACATTTTCGTTCCTGCGGGCAAGAAGCCCGAAGAGGATATCGCCACGGTGGACAAGGTCTGGTCGGAACTGACCGGTTTTTCCAAGGAATGGAAGGTCGGCATCGTGCACGGCAAGTTGCCATCGGAAAAAAAAGAGGCCGCCCTGGCCGCCTTCCGCAAGGGCGAATTGCATGTGTTGGTGGCCACCACCGTCATCGAGGTGGGGGTCGACGTACCGCAGGCGAACCTGATGGTGATCGAAGGACCCGACCGCTTTGGATTGGCGCAGCTGCACCAGTTGCGCGGCCGCACGGGGCGCGGTTCGGCCCAGGCCTGGTGCTTTCTGGCCATGCCGGACAAGGAATGGCAGCCGGAAACCTTCGAACGCCTTTCCGGCTTCGCCGAGACCACGGACGGGTTCAAAATCGCGGAGATCGATTTGAAGGCGCGTGGCACGGGTAACTTGGAAGGCACGGATCAAAGCGGATACGGGGGATTGCGCTTCACGAACCTGCTCGAGGACTTCGACCTGACCCAGGAAATCCGCCGATACGCCGAGGCATGGGTAGCCAGCCAGGTCGAAGGCGTCCCCGGTGGGTAAATCCGAGTTTGCGCTGTTGCTGACGATCGCATTTTCGGCCTAAGCCGGGACGGTCATGGTTTGCCCGGTCGGCGTCCCGGCGGGCGGGGGATTCGACGCCGCCATCCAGACCGCTTTCAGCTCGCTATTTTGGGGTTGGGGTACTAGGTCCCTCAAATCTCCCGTCCCAGGGGCTTACGCCCACCGCCACGAGCGGGGAAGACCCCGCCAAAAGTGTTATATTTCTCCGCCGATGCCTAAAAGAACCGACCTCAAGAAAATCATGCTTATCGGAAGCGGCCCAATCGTAATCGGCCAGGCTTGCGAATTCGACTATTCCGGGACCCAAGCCTGTAAGGCCCTCAAAGAGGAAGGTTTCGAAGTCGTCCTCATCAATTCCAATCCCGCCACCATCATGACCGATCCGGGTTTGGCGGACGCCACCTATATCGAGCCCATCACCTGGGAGATGTGCGAGAAGATCATCGCCAAGGAAAGGCCGGACGCGCTCCTGCCCACCCTAGGCGGCCAGACGGGATTGAACACGGCCGTGGAACTGGCCAAGCGCGGCATCCTGGAGAAGTACGGCGTCGAAATGATCGGCGCCAACCTGGAAGCCATCGAGAAGGCGGAGTCCCGCCAGCAGTTCAAGGTCGCCATGCAGAAGATCGGCATCGATTCGGCCCGATCCTATGTGGCCCACACCATCGAAGAAGCCCGGGACGGCAAGGAAAAGATCGGTCTCCCCTTAGTCATTCGCCCCGCCTTCACCATGGGCGGTGCCGGCGGCGGGTTCGCCTACACTGATGAGGAATTCGAACGCATCGCCGCCAGCGGACTCTCCCTGAGCCCGACTTCCGAGATCCTCATCGAGGAATCCATGGTGGGCTGGAAAGAGTTCGAGATGGAGGTCATGCGGGATAAGGCCGACAATGTGGTCATCATCTGCTCCATTGAAAACCTGGACGCAATGGGCATCCATACCGGCGACTCCATCACCGTGGCCCCGGCCCAGACGCTCACGGACAAGGAATACCAGCGTATGCGGGACGCGTCCATTGCCTGTATCCGCGAAATCGGCGTCGAGACCGGTGGCTCTAATGTCCAGTTCGCGGTGAACCCCGCCGACGGGCGCATGATCATCATCGAGATGAATCCCCGCGTTTCCCGCAGTTCCGCCCTGGCCAGCAAGGCTACGGGTTTCCCCATTGCCAAGATTGCGGCCAAGCTTGCCGTGGGCTACACCCTGGACGAACTTCTCAACGACATCACCCGGGTCACCCCCGCGTGCTTCGAACCCACTATCGATTACGTGGTGACCAAGATTCCCAGGTTCACTTTTGAGAAGTTCCCTCAGGCCGAGCCCGTGCTGGGCACCCAGATGAAATCCGTCGGCGAAGCCATGGCCATCGGCCGCAGCTTCAAGGAATCCTTGCAGAAGGCCATGCGCTCGATGGAAATCGATCGTTACGGCCTGGGTGCGGACGGCAAGAAGGAGATTCCCGACTCCGAACTCGAGGCCAATCTGGATTTTCGCAGGCCCGGCATCAACCGCGTGCTCTCCGTGCGACGTGGCTTCGAATTGGGCTGGAGCCTGGAGACGCTGCAACTATTGAGCAGGATCGATCCCTGGTTCCTGAACCAGATTCAGGATTTGGTCGCCTTCGAAAAGAAGGACCTGATCGGCAAGTCCATCGAATCCCTGCCCGTGCCGCTGCTCATGAAGGCCAAGCAATGGGGCTATTCCGACTACCAGCTCGGCTTCCTTCTCAAGTCTGACGAGAATACCGTTCGCCTGCGACGCAAAGCCGTCGGTATCATTCCCGTCTACAAGACCGTGGATACCTGCGCCGCCGAGTTCAAGGCCTTCACCCCTTACCATTATTCCACCTATGAGCAGGAGAATGAGTCGGTGCGGTCTCCCCGCAAGAAGGTCCTCATCGTGGGCGGCGGACCCAACCGCATCGGCCAGGGGATCGAATTCGATTACGCCTGTTGCCAGGCCTCCTTCGCATTGCAGGAAGAAGGCTACGAGTCGATCATGGTCAACTCGAATCCCGAGACCGTGAGCACGGACTACGATACCTCGGACAAGCTGTACTTCGAACCGCTTACCCGCGAGGACATCCTCAATATCGTTGAGCTGGAACAGCCGGACGGCATCATCCTCCAGTTCGGCGGGCAGACCCCTCTCAAACTGGCGAAGGCGCTGGAAGCGGCCAATGCCTCGATCATCGGGACCTCGCCCACATCCATCGACATCGCCGAGGACCGGAAACTGTTCGCCGAAATGGTCGAGCGCCTAGGTCTCCGGCAGCCGCCCAACGGAATCGCCACCAACGCCTCGGAAGCCGTCGCCATCGCCGAGCGCATCACCTACCCCGTGCTTCTCCGTCCCTCCTTCGTGTTGGGCGGCCGCGCCATGATGATCGTTTACGGTCGGGAAGAACTGGAGAAGTACATGGCTACGGCGGTGGAGGCTTCCGCCGAACGCCCCGTCCTGGTCGACAAATTCCTGGACTCGGCCATGGAAGTGGACGTAGACGCGGTATCCGACGGAAAGACTGTCGTGGTCGCGGGCATCATGCAGCATATTGAAGAGGCGGGAATCCATTCGGGCGATTCCGCCTGCATCCTGCCACCCCAGGATCTCTCCCCGCGCACCCTGCGCGAACTGGAACGCCAAACCATCGCCATGGCCCTTGAATTGAAGGTCATCGGCTTGATGAACGTGCAATATGCCATTAAGGACGATCTGGTCTATATCCTGGAAGTCAATCCCCGCGGCAGCCGGACGGTTCCGTTCGTTAGCAAGACCATCGGCACCCAGCTCACCAAGATTGCCACTAAGGTCATGATCGGACGCTCCCTGGAGGACCTGGGTTTCACGGAAAGCAAAATGCCGCCCTACGTTGCCGTCAAGGAAAGTGTTTTCCCTTTCGCCAAGTTCCACGGCGTGGACACGCTCTTGAGTCCAGAAATGAAATCGACCGGCGAAGTAATGGGCATCGACCGCCATTTCGGCCAGGCTTTCGCCAAGGCCCAGATGGGCGCCGGAAATTCCCTGCCCAAGGACGGCAAGGTTTTCATCTCCGTGAACGAGAGGGACAAGGAAAAGGTCGTTCCCATGGCCCGCAAGCTGGTCGAGCTCGGCTTCGAGATCATGGCAACTTCCGGCACCTCCGCAGTGTTCGAACGTAACAAGATCCCCAGCAAGGTGGTCAAGAAGGTCTCCGAAGGCCATCCGAACGTGGCCGAACTGATCGGCCGCAAGGAGTTCTCGCTTATCATCAACACCCCGCTGGGCAAAATGTCCAAGGATGATGACGGCGTCATCCGCAAGGCGGCCCTGCTGGCGCAAATACCCTACACCACCACCTTGTCCGCAGCCGAAGCGGCGGTGGCCGCCATCACGGCCTTGCGCCAAGGCGAATTGGAAATATGCTCCCTGCAGGAATACTATCGGCTCGCGGGCATTCCTGAAGTCAAAGGCTTGGTTCAGCTTCCCGCTACCGCTTAGCGGTAGTGCGATGGACGCTTCAAGGTAGCGCTCCATGCCTGGAGGGGGCCGGATTACAATGAGAATCCTTGGCTGATGCGCCCTTCTCTTCGCTTTTCATGGCCGGATAGCCTCCAATTCCCGGATTCCATCGTTTTTTTGAGCGAGGCGGTGACGTCGGGGGGTTAAGTTCGTACACTATTTTACCGTGAGAGACTCCGCCGCAAACCGCCCCAAGCCATCCCGTTCGGTAATGTCAGCGTCCCGATGGGTGAGGGTCCGTCTCCTTCCTGTATGCCTCCTCCTGCCGGCTTTTTTCCTAGGCGGATGCGTCTATTTCAATACCTTTTATAATGCCCAGAAGGCCTATGACCAAGCCACCCGATTGCACGAAAAACGCATAGATAAGAATCCCGAGGATTCGGTGCTGGTCACTCCCGACGAAAAGCTGAAGCTGGAGCGGAGCATCGCCAAATCCTCCAAGGTGCTCGAGCTTTATCCGGAAGAAAAGAAGTATCAGCCCAAGGCCCTATTTCTGATAGGGGAGAGCTACCTGGCCCTGGGTGAGTATTCCAAGGCCATCCTGAAATACGAGGAACTCGCCCGCTTCTATCCCCAGGCGAAAGAGCTTCCCACCGCCGATTTCCACCGGGCCAAATGCCTTTTCCTGAACGGCCAATACCTGGCCGCCCGCCCGGCCCTGGAAAAGATCATGAACTCCTCCGCGAATCCCGATTTCCGCCTGGAAGCCATGGTCTTCCTCGCTAAGCTGGAAATGCAGAATAATTCCTCGCTCGCCGCCCTGGAGCTCTACGAGAAGCTGCTCAAGGAGCATGCCCGCACGCCCGAGGCACGTGCCACGGCCCATTTCGAGGCGGCCAAGATCGCGTTCGATCTTAAGCTGTGGGAGCGGGCCAGGGGGCACGCCAGGAACGCGGACATCAAGAGCCTTCCCACCAAACTCCGATACCGCTGCGATATGCTGGCGGCGGAATGCCTTTACCGTCTGAACAAGGTTGCCGACGGCATCGCCGAATTGGAAACGATGAAAGGCAACCGCTTTTATTTCACCTCCATCCCGGAAATCGATCTCAAGCTCGCGCAAGGTTGGTTTCTCCTCAACAAACGCGGCAAGGCCGTGGAACTGTTGACCGGGATTCCCAAGCTGGCCCCCAGGACCGCATACTCGGCGGAGGCGTTCTATCGCTTGGGAGACCATCACCTCCGGGATCTCAAGGACGAGAAGCAGGCGAAGATTTTTTTCGATTCCGCGGCCGCGGCCGGCCCATTGTTCGAGTACGGAGTCTTGGCGGCGGAACGCTCGGCCGCCCTGGCCCGCTTGGCGGACCTGCGCAAACCGGCGGACTCCACGGCGAAGGAAACCCATTACCGGGACTTCATGATCGCGGAACTGTTCCTGTTCCGCCTGGAGTCGGTGGACAGCGCACTGGGTCACCTGGATCGGATCGTCCAGGATCCGCGGCAGGACTCCAGCCACAGCATGCGCGCCGCATACGCCCGAGCCTTCATCCACGATGAGTTCAAAAAGTCCAAACCCGTCAGCGATTCCCTTTACCGTTTCGTGCTGGAAAAGTACCCCAA
The DNA here is from genome assembly GCA_030854955.1 of Fibrobacterota bacterium. Classification (GTDB taxonomy): domain Bacteria; phylum Fibrobacterota; class Fibrobacteria; order UBA11236; family UBA11236; genus Chersky-265. The sequence goes on from JALYSE010000022.1 coordinate 10,696, forward strand.
TACTGATTACGCCAAGCAGGCCGAACGCAACCTCGGTCTCAAGCCTTCCGTACAGACCGATGAGGACATTGCCCACAGGCTTTTCCTGGAAGCCGAAGCCGGGCGCTTCGGGGGCGGGGACATCCGGGGTTCGGTGATTCCCGCCTACATGAGAGTCGTCAAGGAATATGGCGGCACGCGGGAGGCGGCCAAAGCTCAGTTCGTCATCGCCATGCTTTTCGAACAGATCCATAACGGGGAAGAAAAGGTTGCCGGCAGCCTGGATTCCGCCATCGATGCCTATCAATCCGTGCGTGAGCGGTATGCGCGTACCCCTTACAGCGACGTCGCCGAAGCCAAGCTAGCGGCTGCGGGCATCAAGCCCAGGGTGAAATCACCTCAAGCCGGAACCGCGGCCCAGGGATCCGGGGTTCCCGGAGCCGTTAATGCAGCTCCTGCAAACGGGGCCGTTGCCCCTGCTTCCGCGCCGGCCGTGGGCGCCGAGCCAGGGACGCCGGCAGCCGTTCCCTCCACTCCTGCGCCCCCGAACAACGATAAACGCCATGGCCGCGGCCGTTATCCCAACGAAGGCCAGTCCGTCACCCCGGAACCAGCTTCCACTGCGGATACTTCCGGATTCCAGCCGGAAGACAAGCCCAAGGAAGTGCTCGACAATGACTATGAGAGCGTCGATCAATATTGATTCAAGATGGATCCTGTTGGCGGTGGCATCCCTAGTGCTGGGAGCCTGCGCGGTCCATACCGGCCCCGGCCGGCCGGGTTATAACAGGGACATGGGTCAGTATCCGGAAGCGACGGAGTCGCGGGATGCCGGATCCGTCCAAGAAGGCATGATTTCCTTTTATGCCGATAAATTCCACGGCCGTCAGACCGCCAGCGGAGTTCTCTTCAACAAGAACGCACTCACCGCGGCCCACCGATCCCTACCGTTCAAAACCGTCGTGGAGGTGACCAATCTCGAAAATGGAATGACCGTGGTGGTGGAAATCAATGACCGTGGTCCCTATTCCAAGAGCCGCATTCTGGATGTATCGCCCGCTGCCGCGCGAAAGATTGGGTTGGGCAGTCAGGGTACGGTCAGGGCCAGGATTGTGGTCCAATAGAATTCCGGCTACCGGCAATATGCCGGTTTCCCATGGGGAAGGGTTCAAACGACCGGCGCTTTCGTCCCGGTAGGACCCGAGGGATGCATTTTGCGCCGGTGTTTCTGCCCCTTCCAGGTAAACTCTCCGAAACTGCCCCGAACCACCGCCGCGATGATCAGGGGTATATGCAGCAGGCTGGTGGGGATGAACCAACGCATCAGCGGCCGTTTCGAGAAAACCCGCGTACCCCTTCGCATCACCAGCCAATCGGTGCCGGTCTTGACGCACCAGCTCGCCACGCCGGCCGCCAAAAACCCCCGATGCACCGTTCCTGCTAGCAGGCAGATGGGTATGAACGCGTAATAACAGAATATGCCGCCCAGGAACGCGACCTGTTTGGGCGCATACAGGCTGCATTTGCTCGCCCAGCGCTTGCGTTGCTCCCAGAACTGGCCCATGCTCAAAGGAGGCTCGGTCTGGACCTGGCTTTCCGACTGAACGGAATAACGGATGCGCCATTGCCCGAGCTTATGGATGGATTGAATCAGGAAATCGTCGTCGCCGCTGACAATGCTGCCGTGGCTGGCGAATCCGGAGGCTTGGTCGTAGACCTTGCGGCGGTAGGCGATATTGTTGGCGTTGCCATGGACCGGAAACCGGAGGCCGACCAAGGCGGCGGCCACGACCCCGTAGGATAGGAATTCAAGAGCCTGCACTCCCCAGGCCAGGTCTTCTTTTCCCATGGGATAGTAGCTGGTCATCCCCAGGACCAGGCCCGTGTCCTCCGAAAATTCCGCGACCAGGCTCGAAACCCAGGCAGGGGACATGATGCAATCTGCGTCCGTGGTAACGATGATTTCCCCGGTCGCCTTAAGCAAACCCTGGCTCAGGGCATATTTCTTGGGACTGAAGCCCGGGGCCGTTTCGGACAAGGAAATGGGGTCGAATCCATGAGGGCGTTTTGCCACATATTCCTGGAGGATGGCGGCTGTCCCGTCCTCGGACCGGTCATCAACCACGATGATTTGCAGCTTCTGGGGGTCGTAATCCTGGACCATCAGGCATTCCAGACATTTCCGAATCCGGGATTCCTCGTTGCGGGCGGCGATGAGGATGGTTACCGAAGGCGACCGGGATGGCGGGGTGGGGCGGTCCGAAGCCAGGCGACCTAGGCCTTTTAGAAGCTGAAAATTCAAATAGGCATAAATGGAGTTTGCAACTCCCAAAAAGATCAAAACGGGGAGGAAAAGCATTGGGTTCGCCATTTAAGCGGTGGGATGGCATTTTCACCATCCGTTTCGCCCTCAAAATATACATGAAAGCTCCTTGGTAAGATTGACGGAATTGGGCCATTTTTCCTAGTTTAATCCCCGTTTTGGTACTTTCACTAAGTTCGACAAGTAACGAGCCAACCGAGTTTCTACTCCAAGGCCGAAGTGATGATCTCCCGGAACTACTGGAGCTAGGCTGCAGTGGTGAGTTATCCGCGAAGGTTAAAGCCACACCCACCTTGACCCATCTGATGATGGACCTGGTGGTCAAAGGGTCCATCACTTTGGATTGCGGACGTTGCCTTGATAAGCTCACGGGCGCTTTCATGGTGAAATTGCGGCTGCTTGTCGAAAAAAAGGATAGCCAAGGATTGGAGTGGGAGGAGGACGAAGGCGTCGGCATTGATGAGTACATGGTGAAAGTCGGGCCGGATATCCTGGATATCCCCCTGGAGCACCTCATTGCCGAGCAAATCATCCTCAATTACAATTTGAATCCCTTGCCTTCCTTGGATGAAAAGGACCGCTGCATTCAATGCAATCGCCAGGCTTTCCAGGCGGAGGCGGTCCGTAAGGATAGGGTGGACCCTCGGTGGGAAAAACTTCAGGCGCTGAAAAAGCCGGAACAAGACAAGCCCAAGGGTCAGTAACTAGCACGAATTTTTGACTGGAGTTGATCATGGCAGTACCGAAACGAAAAACCTCAACGGCCCGGCGCGATAAGCGCAAGACGCATTATAAGCTGAAGGCCCCTTCCACCACGAAGTGCTCGCATTGCGGGCAAATCAAGATCTCCCATCGGGTATGTTCCAATTGCGGATACTACGCTGGTGTGGAAGTGCGCCAGCCCGTAGAGTAAGCGCACCTAATGATTAAGGTGGCCCTAGACGCCATGGGCGGCGATCATGCTCCCAAGGCGATAGTGGAAGGCGCCATCCTGGCCGCCAAGGAAAGCCGGGGAAAATACGGAATCATTCTGACCGGCCCTGAAGGTGTGGTCAAGGAAACCATTGTGTCTTTCGGGTATAACGGCGAGGGCTTGGAGATTTTCCATGCTCCCGACATCGTGACCATGGTGGATTCTCCCACCGAGGTCCTAAAGACCAAGCAGAATTCCAGCCTTTTTTCCTGTGTCGGTCTTCAGAAGGCAGGCAAGGTCCAGGCCAGTATCAGCGCGGGAAATTCCGGCGCCATGATGGCAGCCTGCCTGATGGTGCTCGGACGCGTGGGCAATATGCCCCGTCCTGCCATCGCCTGTGACGTCCCGTCCTTCGGGCGTAACGTCACCTTACTCGATTGCGGAGCCAACGTCGACGAGAAGGCCCCGATGCTCGTCCATTTTGGGATCTGCGGCAGCATCTATGCCGAGACCATGCTGGGCATCAATAACCCCAAGGTGGGGCTGTTGAACATGGGCGAGGAAGAGAAGAAGGGAACGGAAGTCCTCCAGGAAGCCCACCAGTTGCTCAAGCGGGCCCCGATCAACTTCGTAGGAAACGTGGAAGGCCGCGATATCATGCAGGGCGAAGTGGACGTGATTGTGACCGGCGGTTACACCGGCAACGTTGTGCTCAAGCTGATGGAAGGCTTCTACGAATACCACCTCAAGACCTTCGGGGAAATCGACAGTCCCCAGGGCAAGCAGTTCCACCAAGACTGGGATTACGCCAACCGGGGCGGCGCCATGCTCCTCGGCCTCAAGGGCACCGGAATCATCACCCACGGGCGCGCGAACGCCAAGGTCATCAAGAATGGACTCGATCTCGCGTACCGCCTGGCCGAAAGCCAGGTCTCCGAGAAGATAGCAGCCAAGCTGAGCCAGGTGGCCTGATGGGCGCGGTCATCCGCGGCATCGGGGTATACACCCCTGACAACATCGTCACCAATGCCGACATCGAGAAGATCGTAGAGACCACCGACGAGTGGATCACGACCCGCACGGGCATCAAGCAGAGATATATCCTTCCCAAGGGTTCGCCCCTCAAGTCCTCGGATTTCGGTACCTTCGCGGCCAAGGCCGCCTTGGAAAAAGCTGGCTTGGGCCCCGAAGATATCGACGGCATCATCTGCGCCAACATCAATCCGGACAAACAGTTTCCCGCCACCGCCTGCTTCATCCAGGCGAAGCTGGGAGTGAAAAACGCCTTTGCGTTCGACGTCACCGCAGCCTGCGCCGGGTTCGTCTACGCCGCGAACATGGCTGCCCTCCTCATCGACGCAGGGCAAAGCCGTAACATCCTGGTCATCGGATCGGAGATCCTGTCCCCGGTGCTCGATTGGACCGACCGCAACACCTGCATCCTGTTTGGCGACGCCGCTGGAGCGGTGGTGTTCAGCGCCGGCCCCAAGGATCGCGGCATCATCCTCTCTCAACTGAAAAGCGACGGCACCCAGTCCGAAGTCCTTTACCTGAACCTTCCCGGCGATGAAGGCCGCCGTGGCATGTTCATGGATGGAAAGCAGGTCTTCAAGGCCGCCGTCACCGAGATCGCCGATATCGTCCGCACCACGACGGCCAAGGCCGGTTTCACGGTCCAGGACCTCGATTTGCTCGTAATGCATCAGGCCAACGTGCGCATCATCGGGGCCATTGCGGAAAAGCTGGGGTTGCCTTCGGAAAAGGTCGTCATCAACGTCGACCGCTTCGGCAACACTTCGTCGGCATCCATCCCGCTCGCGTTGCACGAAGCCGATGCCCAGGGCCGTCTAAAGCCCGGCATGCTGGTGGCGCTCGCCGCGGTCGGCGGCGGCATGAGCTGGGGCTGCAATCTGATGCGCTGGTAGAAACTCACCCTCCAAACAATTCCCTGGCAGGGGTACTAGCCCTAAACCCCTAATATCAACCACAGAGTAACCGACTATGTCAAAAAGAATCCTCCTCTTTCCCGGACAAGGCTCGCAATACGTGGGAATGGGTAAGAAGCTCGCCGAGACCTTAGCTCCCGCCAGGACTCTGCTCGATCGCGCCAATGCCGTGCTTGGATTTGATCTGGCCGACATTCTCTTCAACGGTCCCGAGGATCGCCTCACGCGCACGGACATCACCCAGCCCGCTATTTTCACGGTGTCAATGATGGCTATGGAAGCGGTGAAGCAGGAAGGCGTCGCCTTCGATTACGTGGCGGGGCATTCCCTGGGTGAGTATTCCGCCTTGTGCGCTGCGGAAGCGTTCGGTTTCGAGGACGGCCTCGCCTTGGTACGTCTGCGCGGCCAGCTCATGGCCCAGGCAGGGGACAAAAGCCCGGGAGCCATGGCCGCCATCCTTGGATTGGAAGCGGACAAGCTCGGTGCCGTCCTCAACGACGCGGCCGCCGAGGGCATGGTCGTCGCCGCCAATTACAACAGCCCTTCGCAAATCGTCATTTCGGGATCGGTCGCCGGCGTGCAGGCTGCCGCTAAGCTGGCCGAAGCCGCGGGCGCCAAAAAAGTGGTCATGCTCGCCGTCAGCGGCGCGTTCCATTCGCCGCTCATGGAGTTCGCCGTTCCCGGCCTCAAAGTTGGCCTCGCCAAGGTTTCCATCCAAACGCCCAAGGTTCCTTTGATCAGTAACGTGGAAGCCAAGCCCGTCAACGATGCCGAAGCCATCCGCGGTCTGCTCCTCCGCCAGCTCACTTCCCCGGTGCGCTGGATAGAGGCTATGCAGAACGCTTTGGGTCTCGGCTGTGCCGAAGCTTTGGAAGTGGGACCTGGTAAGGTCTTGATGGGATTGGCCCGCGGCATCAGCCGTGACATGAAGGTCACCCCGGTGGAAAACCCCGAAGATTTGAAGAAGTAGGAGACAGGATGAGCGAGGAATTACAGGGCCAGACGGCCATCATCACCGGTGCCAGTCGGGGCCTGGGCTATGCCATCGCGGAACGCCTCGCCAAAGCGGGTGCCAAGGTCCACCTGATCGCGCGTAACCTGCCGGGCGTGGAAGAGGCGGCCGCCAAAATCGCAGCCGCCACCGGCTCCGCCACCAAGGCTTGGTCGGCCGACGTGGGAGACTCCGAATCCCTGGGCGCCGCGTTTTCCGCCATCCTCAAGGAAAGCCCAACCGTGGAAATCCTGGTCAACAATGCCGGGATCACGCGCGACGGGCTGCTCATGCGCATGAAGGACGAGGATTTCGACGAAGTGGTGCGCATCAACCTGCGCTCCGTGTTCCTGGGAACCCGCGCAGTTTTGCGCACCATGATCAAGCAGAGGTACGGCCGCATCATCAACCTTACTTCAATCGTGGGCGTGCACGGCCAAGCCGGCCAAGCGAACTATGCCGCCTCCAAGGCCGGAATCATTGGTTTCACCAAGAGCACCGCCAAGGAAGTCGCCTCCCGAACCATCACCTGCAACGCCGTGGCTCCGGGATTCATCGATTCGGACATGACCAGGGTCCTGACCGAAGAACAGAGGAAGGGCATCCTTATGGAAATCCCTTTGGGCCGCATGGGCGATCCGGCCGAAGTCGCGGCTTTGGTGGGTTTCCTGGCTTCGAAAGAAGCGGGCTACCTCACGGGCCAGGTATTTAACATAGACGGCGGGATGGGTATATAGGCGTTTCGCTCCAGAGTTGCGGGGCAACTCTACGCGCAACGCTTTTTGGGATAGAGGCGTTTCGCTCCAGAGTTGCGGGGCAACTCTACGCGCAACGCTTTTAGAGCGCGCCAGGGCCTATGTGAATGGTAAAGGCTTGTTTAAATGCTCGTTTTTTAGGGGAATTTTGGGGTTTACTGCCCCTCATAGGCCCCTCGAGTAAGACTGATTAGATTATATTTACCCCTACCTTTCTAAGGAGAAATTGAATGTCAGAGGATATCAATCAGAAAATCACCAAGGTCATCGTTGAGAAACTGGGAGTCACCGAAGATCAAGTGAAACCCGAAGCTGCCTTCATCGACGATTTGGGAGCCGATTCCTTGGATCAGGTTGAATTGGTGATGGCCCTTGAAGATGAGTTCGATATTGAAATTCCGGACGAAGAAGCCGAGAAGCTGAAGAAAGTCAGCGACGTAATCAGCTACGTCACTTCGAAAGCCTAACCCCCGCATCAAAACCAGGATGGGGGCGCTATTTCCAGTAGATAGCGCCTTCTCTCGCTAATGGTCTTCGCCTTTCTTCGCAAGTTCTTCAAGGGGGCCCATAAAGAGGCTTCCTTATCCGAATTGGAACGGATTCTGGGATACCGTTTCCAAAACAACGCCTTCCTGGTTACCGCCCTTTCACACCGCTCCTACGTCAACAGCCAGCGCACCGAAAAGAAAATCGAATCCAACGAGCGGATGGAATTTCTCGGGGATGCGGTCCTCAACATCATTGTCACCGATTACCTCTACCATGAATATCCGGACAAAGAAGAGGGCCGGATGTCCAAGATGAAATCCCTGGTAGTAAGTTCTCGCGTGCTTGGGCTTTGCGCAGACGATTGGAAACTTGGCGACTTCATCCTGCTCAGCCGTTCGGAAGAGAAATCCGGCGGACGCAAGCGTCTCAGCATCCTTGCCGACGCCTATGAAGCGATCATCGGAGCCGTGTACCTGGACGGCGGTGTAGAGTCGGCCCGCAAGATCATCCACAGTTCCCTGATGAAAATCATGGACGAAGTATTGGACGATGAGGAACTGGCCAACTACAAGAGCAAACTTCTGGAGTACACTCAATCGCGCGGCATGGGCATTCCCTCCTACGACGTGTTGCAGGAGACTGGACCCGAGCACCAGAAAAGCTTCGTGGTGGGTGTCTACGTGCAGAACCAGGAATGGGGCCGCGGAAGCGGCAACTCCAAGAAAAGCGCCGAACAGGCGGGAGCCCGCGTGGCCCTGACCAATATGGATGCCGACAAGGCGGACAAGGACAGGGAAAAGGAAAAAGGGGTTGCCGCACCCGTGAATACGGGCCCGGTTCCCCCGGCAGCGACTGGAAATGCCTCGGGAACCCCATCCGGAAACGTATCCGGCAATGTCCGGGACCGTTCCGGAGAGGACTCCCAAGGCTCGCGTTAATAAGGCCGGACCTTATTTTTGGGATATTGATCCTTGCCGCCCTTTACGGGATTCGCGGTTGTAACCCCAAACCCAAAATAGCGAAACTAAGGCGGCGAGGGGTGGGGGTTAGCGCAAAGCGCGCCGACGCGGGTAGCACTATTCCAAGGTGGTGCAACGTAGCGCTGGGCCCCCAGACCCGGCGAAAGCGTCTCGATATTTTGGGGTTGGGGTTCTAGAACTATGCAGTGGCGCATTCTCGATAACGCCTTGAGCGGACCCGGATTTGGCGGCGCCATGAACATGGCCATCGATGAAGCCATCCTCTCCGAAATCGAAGCCGGCCGCTCACCGCCCACGGTCCGCGTCTATGGGTGGACACCGGCATGCGTTAGCCTGGGCCATTCCCAGAAGGCCCTGCAGGAACTCGATCTGGAACGCGTTCACCAACTCGGATACGATGTGGTGATCCGCCCCACGGGAGGCCGCGCGGTTTTGCACATCGGTGAGCTGACTTATTCGCTCATCGCCGCTAACCGGTCGGAGCCTTGGTGCGCGACCCAGGCGATGTCTTACCGTACCATATCACAGGCCGTGGCCCAGTCCTTGGCAGGGGAGGGTTTCGGCGTTTCGTTGGACCGCGGGTACCCGGTGGAAAGGCCCCAGGCCTTGCGCGCAATGACCCCCTGTTTCTCCTCCACAGCCCGATCCGAGGTCGTGTTCGGTGAACGCAAGGTGGTGGGTTCAGCCCAGCGCCGCCTGCGAAGCGCCTTTCTCCAGCATGGATCCATCCTGGTCTCCCAGGACCACCGTAAAATGGTGGAATGTCTCAACCTGGACGGGGAGAAGCGCGCGCGCTACCTGGAAATCCTGGATCGGAATGCGATATCCTTGGAAGAGGCCCTGGGGAGGCCCGTAACCTGGCAGGGGATGGCGGCGGGCTTCGAATCGCGTTTCACGGCGGCTTTGGGCCTGGACGCTCGGAGGGACCGGCTCACCGAGGCGGAGGCCGGTTTGATAAGCAAGTCCGTTGCCGCCAGGATGGCTGTTCAGGAGGAATGGATGGTCATGGCGCGGTCGGGAAAGACCGAAGCGCCAAAGGAAGGAAAGATCCATGCTTGAAATCAGGAACCTGGGAGTCGCTTTCCGGATGGAGGACGAATACGTCCCGGTCACCATGGGAGTGGATTTCACCCTTGAGGCAGGGGCCACCCTGGGCATCGTGGGCGAATCGGGTAGCGGTAAGTCCGTGACCTCCATGGCGATCATGGGACTGCTGCCCCAGCGCAGTGCCAGGGTCACGGCGGATGCGTTGAAATTTTCTGGCAAGGACCTGCTCAAACTGTCCCAAGGAGAATGGCGTGGATTGCGGGGGAAGGATATCGCAATGGTATTCCAGGATCCCATGACCAGTCTCAATCCACTGATGCGCTGCGGCGAGCAAATCGCCGAGGCCATCCGCTTCCATCAGGGCAAGGGCCGGAGGGAGGCGAGGATGGCCTCCATCGGACTGCTGGATCGCATGGGCATTCCCAATCCAGAACGGCGGGTAGAGGCCTATCCCTTCGAGCTTTCCGGCGGCATGCGGCAACGGGTGATGATCGCCATGGCTCTTTCTTGCCGGCCCAAACTTCTCATCGCCGACGAACCCACCACGGCCCTCGACGTCACCATCCAGGCGCAGATCCTGAGGCTGATCCGCGAGCTCCAAAAGGACTACGGCATGGCCCTGATGCTCATCACCCATGACCTGGGAGTCGTGGCCGACATGGTCGAGGACCTGCTGGTCATGTACGCCGGACGGGTGGTCGAGAAGGGCAAGGCGGCGGAAATCCTCAGGCGCCCCTCCCATCCTTACACCTTGGGTCTTTTGCGGTCCATTCCTTCTCTGGACAAGAAAGTGGATCGCCTGGCCTCTATCGAAGGGGTTGTCCCCAAGCCCACGGACCGGGTTCCGGGATGCCGTTTTCATCCCCGCTGCTTCATGGCCGTGGAAGCCTGCAAGGCCCGGGAGCCCGCCCTGGAAGGCGACTCCGGCCAATATTCCGCCTGCATTCGCCGGGCGGAATTGACCACCCCGGTTTCGGCCTGATTTTTCTGGCGGTCCACCGCCAGGAAAATTATTGCTACCCTTTGGAACCCCGCACTTTAGCTGCGGGTCCAATCTCAAAACCGGCATCAGAGTGACCATCGAATACGACGTTATCATCACGTGCAATTATTCACCGTGGTCCCGGTATTCCGGCGGCGGGCAGAAATCAGTGCATATGCTCGCTGAAGCGATGGCCCGCCAGGGATTGAAAGTGGCGGCGGTCTACAGCAAGGCCCCGTGGGAGAGGATCGCTCCCCATGTCAAGCCTCTGTATCATGAGCATTGGGCAGGCTACTTCGCGATTCGCCCCGGCATCAGTTCGCCCCTGCGGTTCCTGAACGGCATCCTTTTCTACTTCAAGGTCCGATCCCTGTCCACGAGCCGGACCATCATCCATGGCAACGGGGACGAGGCCAGTCTGTTCGGACTCATCCGCTACAAACGCAAATTCGTCTACACAAACCGGTATCCGGATTTTCCCGGCTTCCTGGCCGGACGGGACTGGACCCGGCTGGGTACCTGGTTCGCCATCCTGTTCCGCGAACCCCGCTTCGTCGCCATGGCTATGGGAATGCGCAACGCCGGAAACGTCACGGTGACCAGTGGCTTCTCCCGGATCGAGGTGAGTAAGAATTTCGGCCTGGATCCGGCGGCCCTGGTGATCGTGCCCAATGGAGTGGATCCCATCTTTCTGGATTCGCCCATGGGAAAAGAGGAGCGCCGCGGAGTGCTTTTCTTCGGAAGATTGACGCGAGCAAAGGGACCCGATCTGGCCTTGGAAGCCTATGCGCTTCTGCCGAAGGACCTCAGAGATGTCCATCCCTTGCGGTTCCTGGGGGCGGGACCTGTCAAAAAGGAACTGGAGCAACGGGCAAAGGCTTTGGGGCTGACCCAGGTCGAGTTTCCCGGATGGAAAACTGGCGACGCCCTTGCCCTCGAAATCGCAGGCAGCCGTGCCGTGTGCCTTCCCAGCCGGGAGGAATCCTTCGGCAATTCGGTGGTTGAGACCCTCGCCTTGGGCCAGCCTCTGATCAGTACGCGCGCGGGTTCCATACCCGAAGTGTCGGGGCCATGGGCCAAACTGGCCGACCTTGACGATCCGGCGGCTCTTGCCAAGCTTTTGGAGACGGAACTGCGGGGCGGCCTCTCATGGTCCGACCGGTGCCTGCAACGGGAGTTCGTCCGCGACCGGTATAGCTGGGAGCAGGCTTCCCTGCATTACCGGAACGTCTACCCGCCCGAGCGGCTTAGAATCGCGCACGTCGGACGGTCGCAACTCGCCGAATAGTATATTTCCACCATGGCAACAGACTCGCGGAACAGCGCCGATGTCGCGGGAACCGTTCCGGGACCCGGTTCGGACTCCGCCCCGCTTCTTGAAGTCACCGGCCTGAAAGTCGTATTTGGGCACGGCAAGGACCGGGTCGATGCGGTAAACGACGTGAGCTTTCGCATCGGCAAGCACCAGACCTTGGGCCTGGTGGGGGAGAGCGGTAGCGGTAAGACCACGGTGGGCCGGGCCATCATCCGCTTGGTGAGACCTACGGCGGGAACCGTGCGCTTCGACGACGTTGACATCTCTTCGCTTTCGGATTCCGCCTTCCAATCTTACCGCAAGCGCATACAGATGATTTTCCAGGATCCCTATTCTTCCTTGGATCCGCGCCTCTCCATCCGTGGCAGCCTCAAGGAGGCCTTGGAGCTGGGCCACCCGACCCGCAAGCGGGAATGGGAGGATATCCTGGCGGAAAAGATGCGCCTGGTGGGCCTCGCCCCCGATTATCTCAGCCGTTACCCCCATGAATTTTCGGGCGGCCAGCGGCAGAGGATCGGAATCGCCCGGGCCCTTTGCGTGGAGCCGCAGTTCCTCATCTGCGATGAGCCGGTTTCGTCCCTTGATGTTTCCATCCAGGCTCAGATCCTGAATCTGCTGATGGATCTTCAGGAGCGCTTGGGCCTTTCCTACCTGTTCATCTCCCACGACTTGAGGGTGGTCAAACATATCGCCCGGGAAGTGGCCGTGATGCAGCGGGGAAAGATCGTGGAAATGAAGCCGACGGAAGAACTGTATCGGGCCCCGGCCCATGAGTATACACGCACCCTGTTGGATTCCATACCCGGTCGTTAGAAGGGCTAAATCCCGGTATTTTGGCCGTCTAAGCCCCTACACCTTACGATTATCCCCCACTTTTTGTAAATTACCCGCTTTCCCAGATGAGGGCATATTGACGAGTACCCAGACCGGGGCGATCCCATCCGGACCCCTTATTGTTCAAGGCGACATGACCATTCTCTTGGAAGTCGCGCACCCAATTTACGCAGAAGCACGGGACCGTATCGCCCCCTTCACCGAACTCCTCAAGAGTCCGGAACACATGCACACCTATGGCATTTCCCACCTCTCCCTGTGGAACGCGGCCTCATCGGGCCATGACGCCAAGGAGGTGCTCGATACCCTCCGCAAGTATTCGCGATTCGAACTGCCGCACAATCTCATCTATGAAATCGAAACCTTCATGGAGCGCTATGGCCTGGTGCGCATCATCCGTGAAGGCAGCCAGCTCATCCTGGAGACCATCGATCCGGACTTGATGACGGAAATCCTCAACCACCGCCTGACGGCCGCCTACATCGATAAGCCCTTGGACAATCGGCGCGCGACCCTGTTTCCGCACACGCGCGGCATGGTCAAGATGGCCCTCACCAACATCGGCTTTCCCGCCGAGGATCTTGCCGGTTATGTCACCGGCGCTCCCTTGGAATTGAAGGTCCGCGAGGTCACCCTGGAGGGCAAGCCCCTCAATCTGCGCACCTACCAAAAGGACGCGGGGCAGGTGTTCCACGCGGGCGGCAGCGAAAAGGGGGGCTCCGGCGTCATCGTGCTTCCTTGCGGCGCGGGCAAGACCCTGGTAGGTCTTGCGACCATGGCCAAATGCTCTTGCCATACCCTTATCCTTACCACCAACGTGACTGCGGCCCGTCAATGGATCCGCGAGATCCTGGACAAGACCACCCTGCGCGCGGACCAGGTGGCGGAGTACACCGGCGACAACAAGCAGATCGCTCCCGTCACCGTGGCCACCTACCAGATCATCACCTACCGCAAGCGCCAAAGCGAGGATTTCCCTCATTTCGAGATCTTCCAGAAGAACAACTGGGGCCTGATTATCTATGACGAGGTCCACCTGCTGCCCGCCCCCGTGTTCCGCATCTCCGCGGACATGCAGGCCACGCGCCGCCTGGGTCTCACCGCCACCCTCATCCGCGAGGACGGCCGTCAGAAGGATGTATTCTCGCTCATCGGCCCCAAAAAATTCGAGGTTCCGTGGAAGGTTCTCGAGCAGCAGGGATGGATCGCCACCGCCACGTGCACGGAAATCCGCGTGTCCCTCCGACCGGAGGACAAGATGGCGTACGCCATGGCGGATCTACGCAAGAAGATGGCCTTGGCTTCCTCCAATATCGAGAAGTTCAAGGTCGTTAAGGAGCTGATCTTAAAGCACAAGGCCGATCGCGTCCTCATCATTGGGCAATACCTGGAGCAACTGGACGCCTTGTCCAACCTGCTGAAGGTGCCGCTGATCACCGGTTCCACGCCCAACGCCGAGCGGGAAGTGCTGTACAAAGAATTCCGCGACGGGAAAATCGAGACGCTGATGGTCTCCAAGGTCGGGAATTTCGCGGTGGACATCCCCGACGCGAATGTCCTCATCCAGATCTCGGGAACTTTCGGCAGCCGGCAGGAGGAGGCCCAGCGTCTCGGCCGCGTTTTGCGCCCCAAGTCGAACGGTTCCCTCGCCCATTTCTATACCATCATCACCAAGGACACCAAGGAACAGGAGTTCGGGATGAACCGACAGCTGTTCCTGACCGAGCAAGGTTATTCCTACGCCATTGTGGACTGGAACAGGAAGACCGTGCTGGAGGAAAATCCGAAATGAAACACAAAATCCGGGTTCTTACGATCGTGGCCGCCGCCTGCATGGCGGCCTCCCCGGCGCGAGCGGACATCAAGGCCCAATACGCGGTGCTCGACAATGGCTTGAAGGTGATATTATTTCCGGATCGGCAGTCGCCGACCGTGGCTTGCCGGCTTTTCTACGTCACTGGGTCGGTTCATGAACGTCCCGGCAATACCGGCATCGCACATCTCCTGGAACACATGCTGTTCAAAGGGACCAAAAAGGTGGGCATTCGCGATGCGGGAAAGGACGCCGTCTTCGTGAAGCAGATCGACGAGGTGATGGCGCGTTACCGAGGACTTACACCCGGCGACAGCGCCATCGCCAAGACGCTCAAGGCCAAATACGACTCTCTCATCGCCGAGGAACGCAAGCTCTTCATCAAGTACGAGCTCTGGGAAGCATACGAAAAAGCGGGAGGCACCGGCCTAAACGCATTCACCTCCGATCTTATGACCGCGTATATCGTGACCCTGCCGAAGAACAAGGTGGATCTCTTCCTCTGGCTGGAATCGGACCGCATGCAGAACGCCGTGCTGCGCGAATTCTATTCGGAGCGGGACGTGGTGATGGAAGAGCGGCGCATGCGCGTGGAAGACAGTCCCACCGGCCGCTACTGGGAAAGTTTGATGGGGGTCTTCTACGAGGCGCATCCCTTCCGCTTTCCGACCATCGGCTATCCTTCCGACATCCGCAACCTCACCCGGGAACAGGCAGACCACCATTACCGCGAATACTACAAGCCAAACAATGCCATCCTCGTGCTGGCCGGGGACATTGAAGCACCACAGGCCATGGCCGGCATAAAGAAATATTTCGGCGGCATGAGACGGGGATCCGAATTCCCACCCATCGTCACGGAGGAGCCGGAACAACCGGGCGAGAAGCGCCTGATTATCCGTAAGAACAACGCCAAGCCCCGCTTCGATCTGCTTTTTCACACCCCCGGATTCGACCATCACGACCTGTACGCCCTCGACATCGTGGAAGGCGTACTCTCGGGCAAAAGCGGCCGCCTGTACCGCAAGCTGGTGAAGGAACTGAAGATCGCCTTGGGCGCGAGCGGTGGAAACGGGTTGGACAAATACACATCAAACTTCAGCGTCAGCGTGGACCTGGACGGCAATCCTCAGCTGGACAAGGTGGAGAAGGCCGTTTGGGAGGTGCTTTACGACCTCGGTCAGAAGCCGATCACGGAACGCGAACTCACCCGCGCCAAGAACCAGGTGGCGGCGCGATCCACCCGGCAACTGCTTGACAAAGAAGAGCTCGCCACGGAACTGGCGTTCTGGGAAATGCGCGGAGGCTGGGACCACATCAACACATTTCCCGAACGGGTCCAGCAGGTCACTGCCCAGCAGGTCCAGGATGTCTGCAAGAAATACTTCCACCGCAAGAATTCCACTGCGGGAGTAATTCTTCCCGAGGAAGCCGCACCGCCCGCCAAGGCCAGCGCAGGAAAGTCCGGCAAGGCGGGAAAAGGCGGAAATGAAAGCGCGGTCAAACCCGTACAAGCCCCTGCTGAAGGAGGTGCGGAATGAACCGCTTGATTCTAATCCCGGTCCTGGCATTGTCCGCCCTGGTCTCCTTCGCCGCCGATCCGGCCGCAAAGCCGGCCAAGGCTCCCAAGCCCTCCAAATCCGCAGCGGTCAAACCCCCGGGCCTGCAAATCCCCGAGCATTATTCCAAGATTTCATTTCCCGAGTTCACCTACAAGCCTCCTTATCCCAAGGATTACCGCGTGGTCCTCGATCGGGGAGTCGTGGGCTACCTGATTCCGGATACCACCTTGGCGCTCATCCAGATGAGCGTGCTTTTCGGGCACACCAATCTGCCCAAGCAGCCTTCCGAGGCCGCCGGCCTCAATCTCTATTCCTCCATGCTCAAGCCGGGTGGAACTATCCGCTTCAAGCCCGACCAACTGGAGGACAGTCTCGAGTTCGTGGCGGCCAGCCTCGGCGCCGGCATCGGTGATTTCCAGTCCGAGTTGGGGTTGGACGCCTTGAAGAAGGACGCATCGGCGCTCTTTGACCTTCTGCCGGAGGTGGCTCTGCAGCCTCGCCTGGATCCCGACGTTTTCAAAGTGCAGAAACGCGCCTACCTCGAAAACCTGCGACACCGCTACGATACTCCCAACGGGGTGATGGCAGTCGCTTATGAGAATGTGATGTACGGCAGCCATCCGAGTAATTGGATGGCGACCGAAAAGGAGGTAGAGTCCCTGACCCCCTCCAAGTTGAAACCTTGGACCGGAACGGGATACTCGGTCAAGAATATGGTCATCGGCGTGGCCGGGCAGTTCAATCGCGACGAGATGATCGCCCAGCTCAACAGGTTCATCGCTCGCTTTCCGGCGGAGTACAAGGGTAAGAGCGATTCCATTCCTCCCTACCGCGAACCGGAGGCCCCGGGAGTTTATGTGATCGACAAACAGGTCAGCCAGGCGACCCT
This sequence comes from Fibrobacterota bacterium, assembly GCA_030854955.1. Lineage (GTDB taxonomy): Bacteria > Fibrobacterota > Fibrobacteria > UBA11236 > UBA11236 > Chersky-265. The sequence goes on from JALYSE010000022.1 coordinate 27,514, forward strand.
CAAAATGGGCGCTCCGGGCGTCAAGCGCCCGCATCCCGATTATTATCCTCTCGTGGTCGCCAGCTACGTGTTCGGGGACGGAGGATTCACCTCCCGCCTTATGGAAAAGGTCCGTTCCAACGAAGGCTTGGCCTATGGCGTTGACAGCGATGTGGGCAGTGACTATTACCGGCGCTCCACGGTAAGCGTGGGCTTGCAGACCAAGGTGGAAACCGCCGCGTACGCCATCAAGATCGTACTCGCGGAAATGCGCGCCATGGCCAAGGACGGGATCACCGACGTGGAATTGCAGCGTGCCAAGGACGGGCTGATCAAGAGCCTGCCCGCCATGTTCGACACCCCTTCGGCCACAGCCAAGGCATTCTCCCAGGGTGAAATCTGGAAGCGCAGCCCGGATCATTACCTCGAGTACATGGAAACAATCAACAAGCTGACCAAGGGCGAGGTCGAGACCGCCTTCCGCAAGTATTTCAATCCCGATTCCATGCGCATCGTTGTGGTCGGGCCCAAGGAACAGCTGCTGAAGAAAGACGAACGCAACCGGGCCGGGCTTTCCGATTTCGGCAAGGTGCGGGAACTCACCTTACAGGACATCGAGGCCCGCAAGGAGCAAAGGAAGTAACATGTCGAGAAGAGTCGTCGTTACCGGGATGGGGACGGTGAATCCCCTGGGCCTCACCGTCGATGAATACTGGAGCCGCCTGGCGCATGGAGAATCGGGTATCGGCATTGTGACCCGCTTCGAAAATTCCACCATGAGCAGCCGCATCGGCGGCCAAGTGCGCGAGTTCGACCACATGCCCTGGTTCAAGGACCAGAAGATGGCCCGCCGGCTCGACCGCGCCATCATCTACGCCCACGTGGCGGCATGCCAGGCCATGAAGGATTCCGGCATCGAAGGCAAATACGACCCCGAACGCGCCGGTGCCATCATCGCCACCGGCATGGGCGGCGTCTCCACCTTCGAGGCGGACACCCGCGTAATGATCGAGCGGGGGCACAAACGCGTTTCGCCGTTTTTCATCCCCATGATCCTCCCGAATACCGTGTCGGCCTATTTCGCCATCGAGAACAATCTGCAGGGGCCCAACTACACCATCCTGTCCGCTTGTGCCAGCGCGAACCACAGCATGGGCGAAGCCTATGAGATCATCAAGCGCGGCACCGCGGACGTCATGTTCACGGGCGGCGCGGAGTCGGCCATCACCCAGGTCATCTACGCCGGCTTTGCCAATATGAAGGCCCTTTCCACCCGCAATGATGATCCGCAAGGCGCCTCGCGCCCCTTCGACAAAGGCCGCGACGGCTTCGTGATGGGCGAGGGCGGCGCCGTGCTTGTGCTGGAAGAGCTCGAGCATGCAAAGGCCCGCGGGGCGCGCATCTACGCCGAGTTCGCCGGGTACGGACAGAGCTGCGATGCGCATCATATCACGGCTCCCTGCTCGGACGGCGCCGGCGGGTACCGCGCCATGCGTAACGCCTTGGAATCCGCACACCTGGATCCCACCGGCATCGATCTCGTCAACGCTCACGGCACCTCCACGCCCCTGGGCGACAAGGGGGAAACCATGGCCATCAAGCGCTGCTTCGGCGAACATGCCCGCAAGCTCATGGTCCATTCCACCAAGTCCATGATTGGTCACGCCCTGGGCGCTGCGGGCGCCGTCGAAGCCGTGGCCCTGATGATGGCCATCGCGCGCGGGGTGGTCCATCCCACCATCAATCAGCAGGAAGCGGATCCCGATTGCGATTTGGATTACGTGCCGAACCAGGCCCGAGAGAAGAAGGTCAATGCGGTGCTTTCGAACTCCTTCGGGTTCGGCGGGCACAACGCCACCCTCATCTTCAAGCGGTTTGCATGAGTCTCGGCTGTCGGGCCTTTCGGAAGTCCGGGGCTCCCGGGCTGTATCGGTTCCTAGTTTTCGTGTTCGGGGCGGCCATCGGGCTGCCCCTTTTCGCGGGCGAAGCCGCCAAACCCACGCCTGCGCCGACCCCCAAACCCACCGCTTCTGCTCCGGCCAAACCCACTCCGGCTCCGGCGCCCAAGCCGGCCGCTCCGGCACCTGCCAAGGCCTCGCCTCCGGCTAAACCCAAGGTCACCGATTCCCAGAAGGACTTCTGCAACCTGGTCTGGGGCTGCAGTCTACCCATGCCCGATGGATATTGCCCCGATCGCATCCACATTGAAAAACAGAAATTCACCTTCGACGAAGCGCGTTGCCATGAAGCCCGCAC
>JALYSE010000023.1:0-12732 GCA_030854955.1 Fibrobacterota bacterium
ATCTAAGCTACACCCTGAACGACTCCTCCTCAACCCGTCTGTCGGTGACTTTGGGAAACATTTCCCTCTCGTCCACGGACGGAACGGCTACCGTGGTGAAGCGCTGGACGGTCTATCCCACGGGCCGCATTTTCGGAAGCTTCCAGTATACTGCGGCGAGCTTCAATTTCGATGCACCCAGCGTGGACGTTAACGTGATGGGCGATAACAGCATGGCCAGCACCTGGAGCAACGCCACTTCGGCCACCAATGGCCGCTGGGCGGCAAGCGGCGGCAACCTCACTGCCCATTCCCTGGTGGCGGGAATCCTGAGCATCAAGAACGCGACCAGCAACTACACTTCAGCCGCTTCAACCGTCTCATCCACAACGACCGAGTTGAATCTGGTCGCCGGAAGCTATTTCAAGGGCCGCATGAACCTTCTCACGAGCCGGTTCACGTCGGCCAACATTCCCATTACGGTCAACTTCGCGTTGGATCTGTCTACTGACTTCACCGATTCGGCCACGGCGGACAGCCTCATGAAGGACTTGCAGACTCCGGCCGTCCTGGCCGCCATCACCGGCACGCGCACCACCAACGACGCCCTGGACTTCAACGCCGACAACTTCGCCGAGGGCGACGGCGCCTATACCTACCAGGCCGCCAGCGGCATCGCCCATTTCAAGTTCGTCAATGCCGCGACCTCGTTCAATCCGGCTTTCCGCATCAACACCTGGACCTACGGGACGCTCCCCGAAGTGATTATCCTCGACAACCAGATCCTGACCAAGGGATACCATTACAATGCCTATCTCAATACAGCCACCAGCGAAGTGGTCTTGCAGTTCAACAAGACCCTGGCCCCCGGCACCCATGTCTTCTTCATCAGCCACAAGACCGGCCTAGCCGTCTCTCTGCGCAGCTTCGAGGCCAAGGGCGGAGAGGGTGTGGACACGCTACAATGGACCACGGAGAGTGAATTCGAGAACCTGGGATACCATGTCTGGCGCCGCGTGGCCCCGGCCGAAGCCCAGCTCGAAGGATTCGCTACCGATGGGGAAAGGGTGGCCGGAGCCGGCATCGCCAATGCCCTGAGCGCCGCCGCACGCACGCAAGCGGCCGCCAAGGCCGCCGCCAAGCTGGCCCAGGCGAGCGCCTCGGAAGATTCGACCTTGGACACCTTGCCCAGCATGACCCTCACCCCGGACGAACTCGCAGCCTTGGGCTATGTGCGTATCACCGCCAAGCTCATCCCCGGAGCCAAGGGTGGCTCTTCCGCCAGCACCCAGAACTACCGCTTCATCGACCGCACCGCGGCCATGGGTGTGGTCCATGAGTATCTCCTGGAGGCCCTGGACTTCAACGGCACCCGCGCCCAGTACGGGCCCCGAACCGCTCGGCCCACCCACACCCTCGTCACGGAACTGGGCAGCAACTATCCCAATCCGTTCAATCCCATTACCACCTTACGTTTTTCGATCAAGGAGAAAATCAGGGTGAGCCTCGTGATCTACGACGGCAAGGGCCGTCTGGTGCGCACCTTGGTGAGGCCCCAGAAGGAGATGCTGCCCGGCAAGTACCGCCTGATCTGGGACGCCAAGGATGAGGGCGGCTTTGAGGTGCCCACCGGCCAATACTTCTACCGCTTCACAGCGGGGCGCTACGTCAAAACGCGGAAGATGATCCTGGTCAAGTAGAGCCTTAGGGAAGATTGTCTCAATCGGTCGGTGGTGCGCCGTGAGACTCGTTATCTATATTTTACCCATGAAGATGAACAAAAAAGTTTGGGGTTTTGAAAACTTCTCGGCCGCTGAAAAATCAGAGGCGATCGAACTCAAGAAAATGAGCTATCAAACCAAGTCAAGCACCATAACCTTTCTTCGGGAATGCTTCTATGGCCGAAAGGCAACTACCGGAAGACTTCAAAGAGTTTTTGAAGTCTCTAAATTCGCATCGGGTTAAATATCTACTTATCGGCGGTTGGGCCGTTGGTATTCATTCTAATCCAAGATTAACGGCGGACATCGATTTTCTTATCGGTGTTGAAGAACAAAATCTAAACAAAATTATTTCCGCCCTTTCCGACTTTGGTATCAAGGGCGTTGAAAAGGAATTTTTCAAAAAAAAAGACAACACGTTCAAGATTGGCCGACCACCTCTTCGGATCGACATTCTAAACGAGGCATTGGGAATTGATTTCGAGAAGTGTTACAAAAGAAAGAAAATCATCAAACTCGATGGGGTTGGGGTAAAGGTGATTTCAAAAACCGATTTAATCAAAAGTAAATTGGCTGCGAATCGACCCAAGGACTTGGCTGACGTCGCAGAATTAAAACGAATGAAATGAAAGCAGTTGGCAAGCCAGATCCCATGCCGCCATCATCGATTCCGGCTCGGCCAAGCCGCTCCCGGCGATCTCGAAGGCCGTCCCGTGATCGGGCGAGGTGCGCACGAAGGGAAGTCCCAGGGTGCAGTTGACTCCGTTGGCCATGTCCACGGTCTTCATGGGACCGAAACCCTGGTCATGGTACATGGCGAGCACGCCGTCGAACCGGCCCTTGAGGGCCTGAAGGAAGACGGTATCCCCGGGCAAGGGTCCGAAGGTGGGGAACCCCTCGGCCCGCAATTCCTCCATGGCGGGCCGGAGAATGTCGATTTCCTCGCGGCCGAACAGGCCGTTTTCGCCGGCATGGGGATTGACCCCGGCCAAGGCGATGCGCGGGGTCTGGGTGCGCGTGGCCACCAGGGTCTTCCAGGTGAGCTTCACCACTTCCTTGATGCGGGGGATGGTGATGAAATCCAGGGCCTTGCGCAATGGCATATGATCGGTCACGTGGCTGACGATGATCTTGGGATGCACCAGGGCCATGATCACCGTTTCCACCCCGGACATCTTTTCCAGGATATCCGTATGACCCACGTAGTGATGGCCCGCCAGATTCATGGCCTCTTTGTGGAGGGGCGCGGTTACAATGGCCTGAGCTTCGCCGGCCAGGCAGGATTCCACCGCATGCGCGAAATAATGGTAGGCCGCGTTCCCGCACATGGCCGAGACTTTGCCGAGTTCGAAATCCCCATGGCGCACGAGATCCATGCTGCGGACTTTGATGCGGCCTTGGGAGCGCGGAGAGTCGTCCGGACAGAACTGGACCTTGAGTCCCAGGGCCTTGGCTGTCTCTTCGAGGATTTCCCTCTCGCCCACCACGATGGGTTCCAGGCCGTCGTGATGATTGATCTTGGCGAGGCATTTGACGATCACCTCCGGCCCGATGCCGGCGGGATCGCCCATGGTGATTAGGATTTTTTTCATCATCGGACCTGAAAACAAGATAGGAATGGAAAGGCCCGAGGCAAAGTTCCCAAATCCGCGTTTTAGCCTACAGGGACCGGGATCGACCTCTTCCGGGCCCCCATCCGCGCCGGGACGGCGAACCTCAGTCCTTGCGGACGAAGGGCAACATGTAGGTTTCGCCGTCCGGAGCCGAGAGACGCATCAGGTAGACGCCGCGGTCGGGGCGGATTCCCATCTCGAATTCAGCATGGCTTCCGCCCTCGGCATTGACCGAGGCCGAAGCGAGACGCTGGCCGTTCAAGGAGAGCAGTTCGGCCTTCCAGTTCCCGCCGATGCCTTCGGGAAGGATGAAATTGGCCCGGGTCCCATTCATCTGAACCTTGGAAGTGCCGGCGTGCAGGTCCGAAAGCAGGATGGCCAGGGATTGCGTCACCACGAGCGTGTCCGAAGGACTGGGCGTCTCGCGTAAGACGGCGCAGAAGGGGGCGGTCACTTCGCAGGCGAGCAGCGATGCCACGTACACGGGGTAGACTCCTACTTTGAGGCCCTGCATTTCAAATGCAGGCCCATGGGGGCTGATGTCCATGATGCAGACGCGCTCCGGATGGTTCTCCACCAGGAAGGTCGCCATGATACGGTTATCGGAGGTAATGATGCTCTTGTTCGAGAACGAGGTCTGGCAATTGCCGTAGGCTTGGTTCAGAAGCTGCAAGGTGAAAGGCTTGCCGGCCTGGACTTCCTCCGTCTTCAGGAACCAGTCTTTCGTGGCGACCCCGGCGGTGATGGTGAGGGTGCCGGCATCGGCGGTCACGCCCAGCCTTTTGCAGGGGAGGCAGTCGGGATGGCGATAGGCCTTGACCGTGTACGTGCCGGGCTTGAGGGCCGCCATTTTAAAGGTGGGGCCGTAGGGCCTATAGATGGCCGGGCAGACGGCCGTGGGATTCGGATGATCCAGGAAACTGAGGGTGATCACGTTGCCGACCACGGAGGTGGCCAGGTTGTCAAAAGTGGTGCCGCAATTGAAGTCATAGCTGAGCAGGCTCAGGTTGAACTCCATATCCGCTTCCATGGTGATGGGCGTAATGGTATAGGCCGGCATGATGGGGCTTTCGGCGCGAGCCGCGGAAAGAATGGCCCAGGCGAACGCCAAGGTGAGGAGGGAAAGAGCCGAGATGCGTAAGGAAGGAGATGACATGGGAATGCCTCCTGGATAAGTGGGGGTCAAGCGCCCCTCAACTTGTAGTGTATGATGACACAATTATAACCTAGGATTTGGGAAAAATAAAGCGAAAAAATGCTCAATACGATAAAAGTGTAGTGCAAAATTGGAATAAAATCTGTCACCTACCCTTATATTTCAAAAATACGATTAAAAACCGCCCTTTCGGCCTTGATACTCCGCTGAAAAGCCGGATCCTCCGCCCTTGAGGTGATTTTAGGCGTGGGATTGCTGTCTAACTACCTTTGCTCCTTTCTTCCCAGAAGAGGATTCCATGGCCGAGAAATTCGTCTACTACATGCACCGTTTGAACAAAACCTATCCTCCCCAAAAAGAGGTGCTCAAACAGGTTTCTCTATCCTTCTACTACGGAGCGAAGATAGGCATCATCGGCTATAACGGTTCCGGAAAATCCACCCTGCTGCGGATCATGGCCGGTACGGACAAGGATTTCCAGGGCGAAGCCTGGCTCGAGTCGGGACGCACCGTAGGTTACCTCCCGCAGGAACCCAAGCTGGACGAGACCCTGGACGTACGGGGCAACGTGGAATTGGCCGTCAAGAACGTCAAGAACATCATGGACGAGTTCAACGCCTTGTCCCTCAAGTTCGGCGAGCCCATGAGCGACGCCGAAATGGAAAAGCTGATGGAGAAGCAGGCCAAGCTCCAGGACAAAATCGATGCCGTGGATGGTTGGAATCTGGATCGCCTCCTGGAAATCGCCATGGACGCTTTACGCCTTCCGCCCCCCGACGCCAAGGTCTCGACCCTATCCGGCGGCGAAAAGCGCCGCGTGGCCTTGTGCCGCCTGCTGTTGGAAAAGCCCGACCTGCTGCTGCTTGATGAGCCCACCAATCATCTCGATGCCGAATCGGTCGCCTGGCTGGAACGTCACTTGCGCGAGTACGCCGGTTCCGTGATCCTCGTAACCCATGATCGCTACTTCCTCGACAACGTGGTCGGCTGGATTCTGGAACTGGATCGCGGTCGCGGCATCCCCTGGGAAGGAAATTACAGCAGCTGGCTGGATCAGAAGACCACTAAGATGGCCTCGGAGGAAAAGGAAGAAAGCCGGCGCCAGAAGCAGCTCAGGTCGGAACTGGAATGGGTGCGCACTTCCGCCAAGGCCCGCCAGGCTAAGGGCAAGGCCCGTCTGGCCGCTTACGAGAGGCTTCAGGAGATGAGCGGTCCGGAGAAGCTGAACTCCACCAGCATCGCCATCCCCAACGGCCCGCGCCTGGGCGACAACGTGATCCAGGCCAAGGGCCTGTCCAAAGCCTATGGCGACAAGCTCTTGTTCGAAAACCTGGAGTTCGATCTTCCCAAGGCCGGCATCGTCGGCATCATCGGCCCCAACGGCGCGGGCAAGACCACCCTGTTCCGCATGATCACGGGCCAGGAAAAGCCGGACTCGGGCGAGCTCAAGGTGGGCGAGTCCGTGAAGCTCAGCTATGTGGACCAGAGCCGAGACAGTCTCAACGGCGAGAATTCGGTCTACAAGGAAATCACGGGCGAAGTGGAAATGCTCAAGATCGGAAACCTGGAAGTGAACTCCCGCGCCTACGTGGGCAAGTTCAACTTCTCCGGCGGCGATCAGCAGGCCAAGGTCAAGGACATTTCCGGTGGACAGCGCAATCGTGTGCACTTGGCGAAGCTATTGCTCACGGCGGGCAATGTGTTGCTGTTGGATGAGCCCACGAATGATTTGGACGTGGAGACCTTGCAGGCGTTGGAGCAGGGCATCCTGAACTTCTCTGGCTGCGCCGTGGTCATTTCGCATGATCGCTGGTTCCTGGATCGCATCGCTACGCATATCCTCGCGTTCGAGGGGGATAGCCAGGTGGTGTGGTACGAGGGGAACTATGCGGCGTACGAGGAGAATCGGAAGAAGCGGTTGGGCATCGATGCGGATACACCGACGCGGTTGAAGTATAAGCCGTTGGTCAGGAAGTAACGGAGCATAAATGGTGCCCTGTATATAGAGGTCGGGACGGACTAGGCGGGAATCCCCCGCCCGGTCCGCGGAAGGCGCATCTAGAAGAAAGGCACCATTCGGGTTGCGGCACCGGAAGGGGTTTCGACCGTCACCAGGTACATACCCGGCTCACGAGGCGAATAAATCGTGACGGGAGCATCCGCGCCCGAAAGCCGCTCCAAAATGGAACCGTCCAATTTGCGTACCGAGGCGATACGCGCGCCGTTGCCGATCACGCGGAACCTCCCGCCCTCGCGGACCCATTCGAACCGGGCGGCCTCTTGAGGAACCGCGACGGAACTGACATTGCACGCAGAAGCGTCGTCCTTCACGAAATAGGAGCGGTAGCCTGGCTTGTTCTTGTCCATGCAACCGACCAAGTCGAGAACCTCCAGGGTCTTGAACTCGGTAGAAGTGCCCTCCGCCTGCACTGAAATGTAGCCCTCCTTGAGCGGAGTACCGTTGTCTTCACGGATTTTGGAGTACTCGAAGACCTTGATGCTATGGATGAAATGCTGAACCAGGGAATCGCCCAGGACGCGCACCGTGGCGTCAGACCAGCCATCCTTGTCGTCCCAGGGGATCTCCGTGTTCTTCCAGGCATCCGGGTACTGGGCGGCCGTGCAATGTTCGGTATAGTTGTTGTTCCCGTTGTAGGCCACGAACGTGCTGGGGGTGCACAGGTTGGCCGAGGTGGCGTACTTGAACCCCAGCCCCTTCAGCCCCTCGTTCTGCAAATTCTTTGGTCCCATCAATTGCACTTCGATGCAGGTAGGGAAATCCTTATCTTTCATGGTCTTGGGATCCTGGCTATGCAGCATCAGGCCGTTGTTCTGCATGTTCCACCCAAACCCCCAATCCGGACCATAGGTGGCCGTGGGGAACCGGTACCAGGAGCGGACCAGGTAATGGGAGAACTTCCGCTTGGTATAAAAGAGATGTCCGAAGCCCGTGGTTTTGAAACTGGTCTGGATATCGACCATGAGGTTGCCATTTGCCAGGATCTTGAAAATGCTATCCGTGTTCTTCAACCCGGTCTTCTGGAAAGAGAGCGTCCAGTCCCTGAGGTCCTTCCCATTCAGGAGCGAGACCCAGGCGGAATCCTCTGCATGGGATGTGGAGAAAAAAGCCAGCGGTGCCATCGCTGCCATCGCTGCGACTCCGATCAGCTTTCCGAAAGTCCCCGGCCTGCGGCGCGAAAAAAGCGCCTTTAATATTCCCATCATGCGATACCTCCCCTTGATAAAAACAGTTTGTTCCGATTCCGTTGCGCCACGGTAGCGCAATCAATTAACCGGTTACGGTTGCGGACATAGGTTCAGACCATTAGGCACGCATGTCGTAGGCTTCGAATCCTGTCCGATAGATTTCATATTTTTCCCAAACCTGGTAAACAAGTCTGTGTTTCCCAAGATAGCGGGAATCACCAGGAAGTCTAGCTGTTTCGCGGAATATTTAGCAGGTAACCCTCCTAAATTTTCGATTTTGCCCTATTTGGCAAGATCATAGGCACCTCTGCACTTGAGAATCGGTAGTTTTCAGGTCTCAGTCAAGATTGTGAAATTGTCCGGTTCTCTATCCACCCCCTCCATCTGCATCGGTTCAGTAAGCATTTGAACAGCTCTACTGTGTTAACTCTACTTTGTTAAAATGGCGATTTTTGAACAAAAGCAGGGTTATCCCGTATTCCATCGGAAATCGGTCCGGAGCTTTTGAGCGTTGAGGCAACCGTTGCCTCAGTGGGCAATTCGTACGTGTGGTTCGAAGACGTAATCAGCGGTATTTCTACTCGGGGCGAGGAATGGGGTCCCCGATAAATGGTGAGGACGGAGACTCTCTTTCGCTAGCGAATCCCTTGAATCGTAATCAGAAGCTGCGCGGAAGTTTTTACCCCGGTCACCTTGCGGCCATCAAGCGAGAAATTAAGAGTTGATTTCCTGGTTGGCGAGATAGAAACGGAGTTCCTGGAAGTACGGATTCCCACGGAACTGGGTCGTGTCCGTCCGGCGATTTTCCATTGAATCTTGTAGGCTCCGTTTGTACCGGTCATGAAAAGCGTTTTGTTGCCGGGACCACCGAAAGCGCAATTCGAAATATTCTTATTCCCGCCAGTTTTAACATCAATCATGCCAATCTCCTTTCCCCCGGTCGGGCCAAAGACATAAACCTTGCCGGTTCCATAACTCGCAACATAGACGTTCCCCATTTCATCGACGGTAAGACCATCCGGGACCGGAACTCCGCCGAACACCCTTTTATTGGATGCCTTGAAGTCCGCGCCCACGTCGAATTGGTAGACTTGGTTGTCGTTGCTCGAACAAATCAAGAGCAGCTTCTTTTCTTCAAGCCATTCTATGCCATTCGGTACCGACACGCCATTCGCACCCTGGTTGTTGTAAACCGTTACCTGTCCATTTGGGTCACGGTAGAAATATTGGTTTCCATAGCCGTGATTTGTGAACCAAATTCCGCCATTGGACCCGACACTGACGTCATTATTTCGGAACGCCGAGTTCAAAGGCTGATTCATGGAGAGGGTGGATCGGGACGCTCCGCCCATTTTAATATCATAAGTGGCTACCACTCCCTTTTCAGCCGAAAACAACTTTCCACCGTTGTCAAACTCCAAGCCATTGGGAACTCCTGGGCCATTGTAAAAATTCGAGGACTGACCCGAGTGGGTGACTTTCCAAATGTTTCCAGTCTCCCCGGCCGGATCGTTTTCGGTAAAGTAAAGGTTACCCTCGCCATCAACCGCTGGGCCTTCCGAATATCCGAGATTACGGCCGCCTTCTGGGGCTTTGCTCATGACGCTGATGACTTTCGTGCCAGGTTCCGCGAATTCTCCAGAAAGATCGTGGGTCCCAAAATCCTGGGCTGCGGCAAGGTCGGGCAGCAGCGCTAGGCACGCGAGGCCGAAGGCGGCATGGGTTACTTGCAAATTACGGAAGTCTTCGGGGAATCGGAGCATTGGATTTCCTTCTCTTTGCCGGCGCGGAACGCGGACGACAGGTTCAGCGTTGAAACGCCTGCTTGCCTTCCCGCTAAGGGGCGTGGTCGCCGGAATGCGGAAAGCGGTGGTCGCCCACCTATTGGATTCGAGTCTTTTCCCCCAAAGCCACCCTAATATATCGCCTTGGGGGGCTATCCGCAGGCTGAAATCCCCCCAGGGAGCGAGCTCTTCTTTCCCAATTTCTCCGATCGAACCGGATTTAGGGTCGGGTCGCCTGAAACCGCTTTTCAGTGCTGAACTTTAGCGCCTTGCAAGGCTCAAGTTCCGTTTCGTTCCGCCGAACGCCCCAAGGCCAGATCCGAGGCGGGCTCCCAACCTTGGGACCTGGCCACGCAAGAGGCCATGGCCAGATCCCCGGTCACGTTCACCACCGTGCGGCACATGTCTAACAGGCGATCCACCCCCAGCACCACGGCGATGAGTGCGGGGTTCACGCCCACCGAGGCCAATACGGCGATGACGAACGGAATCGATCCGGAGGGTACGCCCGCGGTACCGATGCCGCCCAGCACGGCAAGATAGACGACCATAAGCTGTTGTGTGATCGTCAGATCGATGCCGGCCAATTGCGCCAGAAACAGCACGGTTACCCCCTCGAACAGCGCGGTGCCGTTCTGGTTGGCGGTGGCCCCGATGGTAAGCACGAAATTCCCCACCGGCTTGGGGATGCCCAGCTTCTCTTCCGAGGCCCGCAGGGACACGGGCAGGGTGGCGTTGGAAGAGGAGGTGGAGAAGGCGGTGACCGCCACCTCCTGGATGCGGCGGAAGAATCCCAACGGTGAAATGCGCGCCAACAGGACCAAGGCCAGGGAATAGACCAGCCCCGCTTGGAGCAGCAGGCCCAGCAGGACCGCCGCCACGAACCAGCCGAGACTGGGAAGCAAGCCGAAGCCGAAACGGGCGGTCATGGAGTAAAGGAGACAGAAAACGGCGTACGGAGCCAAGCGCAGAACCAGGTGGATGCCTTTGGTAACTGCGGCGTAGATTCCATCGGCCAAGGCGATGACCGGAGCCGCCGTGGCTGCGGGGATGAGCAATAGCAGGGCACCCAGGAACAGGGAAAAGGCCATGAGGCCGAGCATGTCCGGCGGGTCCTTGGCCAAGGAGGAAAAGACATTAGTGGGAATGAAGCTTTGCACCAGGGTGGCGAGGGGCGCTTTGGCAGGATCCAGCGCCGGGGCCGTAGCGGTGCGACGCTCCGCTTCTTGGGCGTAGGCGCTTTGCATGCGCGCGGCTATTTCCGGATCCAGGCGCTTGCCGGGTTGCAGGATATTCGCGAGCAGGATTCCGATCAGGACGGAGGCGGCGGAGAATGCGAGGGCCAATCCCAGGCAGCGCAGACCCATGCGTCCCACCTTGCGAAGGTCTCCCAGCCCGGCGAGGGCGAGGATGAGGGAGGACGCGACCAGCGGGACCACCAGCAGGAGCATGAGGCGCAGGAAGATTTGGCCGATGGGATCCGCCAACTGGACCACGGTCCATTTGAGGGCGGGATGGGCTTCGCCCAGCAGGGCGTTCGCGCCGCCTCCCAGCGCACCCCCCAGCAGGAGGCCGGTCAGGATTTTCAGGCTCAGGGTATTCCTTGCGGGTTTCTCCGGACGACCGCCGTCTTTATCGGCTGCTTCCGCGCCAAAGCCGACCGGGGTCTCACCCAATCCGTCGCCGCCCTTGGTTCCGGCCTCGGGCGCACCCACGGTCAGGCCTTTGCCGCCGCCGCGTCGCGTCGCGATCGGATGTAGCCGATGATGGCGGGAAGGATGGAAAGGAAAATGATGGCGAAGATCACGGCGGTGAAGTTTTTCTTGACCCAGGGAATGTTTCCGAACAGGTAACCCGCCACCACGCAGGACACCACCCAGAGGATGGCACCGGACACGTTGTACGTGAAGAAGATGCGGTATTTCATGCGCCCCATGCCGGCCACGAACGGCGCGAAGGTGCGCACGAAGGGAACGAAACGCGCGATGACGATGGTCTTGGGCCCGTACTTGGCGTAGAAGGCGTTGGTGCGGTCGAGGTATTCCGTTTTCAGGAAGCGTGCGTCCGGCTTGAATATGCGGGCGCCGAAATGATGCCCGGCCCAATAGTTGACCATGTCTCCGAGCACGGCCGCGAGAATCAACAGGGCGCATAACGACCACGGGTTGAGATTTCCCAGGGCCGCGAGGGCTCCGGCGGTGAACAGGAGGCTGTCGCCCGGAAGCACCGGCGTCACCACCAGCCCCGTCTCGCAGAAGATGATCAGGAACAGGATTGCATAGGTCCAGATTCCGTAGTCCGTGACCACCTGGGCGAGGTGGACGTCCAGATGCAGGAACAGATCCACGATTATCTTGATGATTTCCATGCCCAAAGCTTAGCTATTCGCGCAGGCGCTTCAAAGAAAGCAGTCCCGCACTCGGTGCGGCCATGCCCCGTGCGCCTGCCCCGGGCCGGATTCAACCGAAGCGCGCGATGACTTCCATCACCTTGCGCGCGCCGTCGCGGAAAGGGCTTCCGCGCATGGCTTGGCGGTGCAATTCCGCCTGGGCGGCCAGGATTTCCAGTTCCTGGACCAGGCGTCCGTTCCCCATCTCCTCCTCGGCCAGGACCCGGCTGTAGCCTTCGGCCGCGAAGGCCCGCGCGTTGAGGATCTGATCGCCGCGGGATGCCGTCAAGGGCAGGGGGACCAGCAGATGCGGTTTCTGCAGGGCCAGGAATTCGAAGATGGCGTTGGAACCGGCGCGTGAAAGGATCAAGTCAGCGGCGGCCAGTACGTCCGGCATCTCCGCGGACACGTATTCCATCTGCCGGTATCCTGGCGCGCCCTGCAGGGAAGCGTCCAACCCGTCCTTGCCGCACAGATGGGCCACGCGCCAACGTTTGAGAAGTTCCGACAGCACCGCGCGCACGGCCTTGTTGAGGTTGCGCGATCCCAGGCTGCCGCCCACAATCAACAGGAGCGGCCGCTCCAGTGGCCAATCCCCGGATTGCGCCGCCGCTCCACCTAGAAAGGCGTCGCCCTTGACCCCTTCGCCCAGGAAGAGTTCGGCCCGGATAGGGGCGCCGGTCAGTACGGCCTTTTCCTTAGGAAGCTGTTCCAGAGTCTGGGGAAAGCTTGCGCACACAGCCTTGGCGAAGGGAATGGTCAGCCGGTTGGCAAGGCCGGGAGTCAGATCGGATTCATGCACAATGACGGGAATTCCCCGCGCGCGCGCTGCGAAAACCACCGGCACGGCCACGAAGCCGCCCTTGGAGAAAACCAGCCCGGG
>JALYSE010000023.1:12742-29654 GCA_030854955.1 Fibrobacterota bacterium
AGCCCGGGCTTCACGCGCCCCAGAACGCTCCAGGCCTTGAAGACGCCGCCCGCCACCCGGAAGGGATCGGTGAAGTTCTTCCAATCGAAATAACGGCGCAGCTTTCCCGAAGGAATCCCGTGAAAGCGCAGTCCCTTCTCTTCCGCGAGGCGCTTCTCGATGCCCGTCTCCGATCCGATGTATTCGGCCTTCCAGCCTTGCTCGGTGAGTAGGGGTAAAAGGGCGAGGTTGGGGATGACGTGGCCGGCGGTACCGCCTCCGGTGAGCACGATGGTGCGATTGGGTTCCATAGCCCCGAAAATTAGCAACTGCGCGGACCGGACGCGGCCAAGGCCGCGGACGCGATTCGGGGCCGTTGAAGGCGGTCGGCTGCCGGAATTGGAAATTTGGTACAATAACCGGATGCACCTTATCGCGCCATGGAACCAGATCGAAGAAACCCTGGAGTCGCTCCAGGATTTCGATCTGGGCGCCCAGCGCCTGTCCGATTTCTTCAAGGGCAAGGAGGATAAGCATTCTCCAGACGAATTGATGGAAATGCTCTTCCAGTCCGATCCACCCCTCAAGTCCCTGGAGCGGCTTCTCTTCTTCCTGTTCGACATCGGCGTGCCGGACCGTCAGATTGGCAGCCGGGCCCTGCAGGCCCAGCGATTGCGGCGCCTGTGGAAGCGCATCGGAGCCGGCTGCAGCCTAACCGATCACGAGCATGATCTCGCGGATCAGACGGAATGGCTGTTCGATCAGGAACAGGGTGCAGTAGCTGCGGGCCTTAACGCCGCGCGCGCTTCGTTCAAAAAAGCCCTGGAAGGTGAGGCCCTTCCCGAAGAGGAGCTCACGGCCTTGGTGACCTTGCTCCGTTCCGAAGCCGAAGCCTTGCGCGATAGGGTCGATTGGCTCTCCGAGAACACTGATCCGTACAACCTCAAGACCATGGCGCGGATTCTGCCCCGCCTACGCATCTACGACGAGGCCGTACACGAGGGTATGGACCTGGCCAGGCGCCAGGGGGACCGCGAACCCGTCGGCCTGAAGATCCTAAGTTTCGAGGCCCACATGAAGGAGGCCGTCTTCCTCAAATGGCTCACCAAGGTGGGCAGGAAGGAGAGCTTGAAACGGCTGGCGAACCTGATGGAGATCCAGCGCGTCAAGAAAATCCCCACCTTGGATCTGGTCGCGCTTTCCTCCCTATGCCGATGGACCTGGGAGTCCGTGGTGGAGCGGTCCGGGCCGTTGGATTGGATCCAAAAGGCCATGGACAGCTACGACGATGGCGAGTTCACGGTGGACGCCGGGGTTTCGGCGCGCATCCTGTTGCCCGCATTGACCGGCAGCGGTGCGAAGGTGAACGGTTCAAAAATCACCGGCAACTTCGGTGTCAAATCCTTTCCCGCCTGGGTGGGCCGTGATCTGCTCACCAAATCATTCCTCAAAGGCGTGGACGAAGGCTCGCTCGACATCAAGGCCGTCATCATGCAGAACATCACGCGTGACAACATCCTGGAGCGCCTGATGGGCAATCCCAAGGTGTACCAGAAGCCCGGACTCATCGCCTTCATAGCGGCCACTAGCAAATCGATCGCCCTGCTCAGCAGGATCGCCAAGACTCGGGAGCTCAACTCCGGGTTCGCCAATCGGGACGTGCCGCTCGCACTGCTCGAAAGCCCGGTGAACATTCCCGTTTCCCTGCTGCGCCCGCTCATCAACGTGCGTAACGTACCCCTGATTGATTTGAAGCATCTCGCGCGATCGAAGTCCGGCGTAAGGCGGCAGGTCCAGAACGAGGTGGAGATTTACTTGAAGAGCAGGACTTGAGACTGCTGCGGGACGACTCTTTGGAGGAGTTAGGGGAGATCGGAGGCGTCTAGTTTCGTCCCGTCCTCCCTAACCCCTAATCCCCGCATCCCCCCTTGACGAATTCAACCCCGATATTTATTATTAAACATATAGGAATAATAGGTTATGCTTTCGATGCGCGCTAAATATGCCCTTAAAGCCCTGGTCTACCTGGCCAAAGCCAAAGATCGAGGGCCCGTGCTGATCGGGGATATCGCCGAGTCGCAGAAGTTGCCGCTGAAGTTCCTGGAGCAGATCCTGCTTGAGCTCAAGAACCTGCGCGTGCTCAAGAGCCGCCAGGGCAAGGGTGGCGGCTATCTCTTGGCCAAGCCCGCCGCGCAGATCGAGATGGGGCACATCATACGCGTGTTCAACGGTCCGCTGGCATTGGTGCCCTGCGTAAGCGTGACCGCCTTCGAGAAATGCGAAGAGTGCCTGGACTTCGCACATTGCGGCATCCGGCGCGTAATGCAGAAGGTACGGGACGTGACGGCGGAGATTCTGGATGGGACGACCCTGGAAGCCTTGGTGGCGATTGAAGCCTCCGAGTCCGATGAGGCCTCCCATATGTACTTCATCTAATTGAATGGGTGGCCCGCGCCTCCCAGCTCAAGGTGGATGAGGGAACGAGTTCGCTTCGGCCGCCTGCAGACCGCTTTTTGAACATTTCCAAAAGACAACCTAGATCTAAAAGGAAACAAAATGAAAACGCAATCCGTTAAGCAGAGCTTCAAGGCCCTGGTGCTGACCCTGGGCTTGGCCACCCTCTCCGCCGAGGCGGGCAAGGTCAAACTCCTCAACGTTTCTTATGATCCCACCCGCGAGATCTACGAGGACTACAACAAGGCCTTCGCGGCTCAGTGGAAGGCCAAGACCGGCGATGACGTGGTCATTTCCCAATCCCATGGCGGTTCCGGCAAGCAGGCGCGATCGGTGATCGACGGGCTGGACGCGGACGTGGTGACCCTGGCGCTCGCCTACGACATCGACGCCATCGCGGAAAAGGGCGGCCTGCTTCCCAAGAACTGGCAGACCCTGCTCCCGAACAACAGCTCGCCTTACGCTTCGACCATCGTCTTCCTAGTCCGCAAGGGCAATCCCAAGCAGATCAAGGACTGGAACGATCTGATCAAGCCCGGCATTTCCATCATCACCCCCAACCCCAAGACCTCCGGCGGCGCCCGCTGGAACTACCTGGCGGCCTGGGGCTACGCGCTCGCGCACAACAACAACGATTCCGCCAAGGCCCATGAGTTCGTTTCCAAGCTGTACAAGAAGGTGCCCGTGCTGGATGCGGGAGCCCGCGGCGCGACCACCACCTTCGTGCAGCGCCGCATCGGCGACGTCTACATCTCCTGGGAGAACGAAGCCCTGCTGGCCCTGAAGGAAGTGGGCAAAGGCAAGGTCGAAATCGTGGTTCCGTCCTACAGCATCCTCGCCGAACCCCCGGTGGCGGTGGTGCAGCGGGTGGCCGACAAAAAGGGGACCGCCAAGGTGGCCAAGGCGTACGTGGAATATCTCGCATCGCCGGAAGGCCAGGACATCGTGGGCAAGCATTTCTTCCGCCCCCAGGAGGAGAAGGCCGCGGCCAAGTACGCGGCGCAATTCCCCAAGGTGGAACTGTTCACCATCGACGCCGTATTCGGAGGCTGGCAGAAGGCCCATAAGGTCCACTTCGCGGACAAGGGCGTCTACGACCGGATCCAGAAGGAAGGCAAGTAGGTGGCCGAGGCCGTGATAGAGGCACCCACGGCGAAAGCCAAGGGCGGAATCAGTAAGAAAAAAAAGAAGCAACCTTCGGTCATCCCCGGTTTTGGGCTGACCATGGGATTCACCTTGCTCTATCTGAGTCTGGTGGTGCTGATTCCCCTGTCCGCGACCTTCCTCAAAGCCTTCCAGCTCACCTGGCCCGCGTTCATGGAAATCGTCACTGACAAGCAGGTGCTGTACGCCTTCCGGCTCAGCTTTCTGACCGCATCGGCGGCGGCTCTCGTCAACGGGGTGTTCGGTCTGCTGGTCGCCTGGGTGCTGGTGCGTTACAAGTTCCCCGGCCGCGGCTTCCTCGACTCCATGGTCGACCTTCCCTTCGCTCTGCCCACCGCCGTCGCCGGCATCGCGCTCACCGCGGTGTATGCGGAGACGGGTTGGATCGGCGCCCTTCTCGAGCCTTTGGGCATCAAGGTCGCCTATACTCCTCTCGGGGTGACGGTGGCCCTCATCTTCATCAGCCTGCCCTTCGTGGTGCGCACGGTACAACCCGTGCTCGAGGATCTCGACAAGGAAGTAGAGGAAGCGGCCACGTCCCTGGGCGCCAACCGCCTGCAGATCTTCGTGAAGCTCATCCTGCCCGCGGTGGGGCCGTCTCTGTTTACAGGCGTCTCCCTGGCCTTCGCCCGCGCTTTGGGCGAATACGGTTCCGTCATCTTCATCTCGGGCAACATGCCCATGCAGACGGAAATCGTTCCCCTGATCATCGTCAGCAAGCTGGAACAATACGACTACGCTGGAGCCACTGCGGTGGCATGCATCATGCTCGTCCTGTCCTTCTCGCTCCTGCTCTCCATCAACCTTCTCCAGAAATGGGCCAGCGGCGCTTCGCGCGGACGCTAAGACCCTATCCAACGGAACCGTCATGAGCGCCTCGTCCGCACCCAAATCGTCTCCATCCCCCGCCCCGGCCGACGGCAAGCCCAGGCTCCGAAAGCTGAACACGAAACAGGCGGCCACCAGCGAACCGCGATGGTTCCAACGTATCCTGATCGGCGCGGCCCTGCTGTACCTCTTCCTGCTGCTCTTCGTGCCCCTCATCACGGTGTTCATCGGAGCACTGGAAAAGGGCTTCGCCGCCTATTTCGGAACCTTCACGGATCCGGACACGACCTTCTCCATAAGGCTGACCCTGCTCATCGCCCTGATCTCCGTTCCCCTGAATCTCACCTTCGGGGTGGCCGCATCGTGGGCCATCGCCAAGTTCGAATTCTGGGGCAAGAACGTGCTGACTTCGCTCATCGATCTCCCTTTCGCGGTATCGCCCGTGGTCTCGGGGCTCGTCTACGTGCTGCTTTTCGGCAAGCAGGGCTGGCTGGGGCCTTGGCTGGATCTGCACGACATCAAGATCATCTTCGCCGTACCGGGCATTGTGCTGGCCACGATCTTCATCACCTTCCCCATGGTGGCGCGCGAGTTGATTCCCCTCATGGAAGAGCAGGGCAAGGAAGAGGAAGAGGCGGCCCGCACCCTGGGTGCCAGCGGCTGGCAGACCTTTTGGCACGTGACCCTGCCCAATATCAAGTGGGGCGTGCTCTACGGAGTCATCCTCACCAACGCCCGCGCCATGGGCGAGTTCGGCGCTGTGTCCGTGGTGTCCGGACACATCCGCGGCATGACCACGACCCTGCCCTTGCAGGTCGAGATCCTCTACAACGAATACAACTACGTCGAGGCCTTCGCCGCCGCCTCCCTGCTCTGCTTCCTGGCCCTGCTGACCCTGGTGGCCAAGGCCGTAGTGGAAAAGCGCGTCGAGAAATCCCGCAAGGACGCGGGCGCGGCCACGGGCTGAACGCCCCTACCTGGAGCGCAAGCGCTTGTTGAAAAACGGCAACGCAACGTGGAGGGCCATGCCTTTCAATTCAATTCCGCCAAAACTTCAGCGGCGTGGCCTTCGGGCTTCACCGCTTCGAAGACTTTCGCCACCTTGCCGCCGTGGATGATGAAGGTGGTGCGGAAGATACCCTCCTTTCCGCTCGGCTTCACGCCCCACACCCCGTAGCCTTCGGCGACCTTGTGACCCGGATCGGAAAGCAGGGGGAAATTGAGGGCGTATTTGTCGCGGAAAGCCTGATGACTGGCCATGTCGTCCGGGCTGATGCCGAAGACGTAGGCCTTGTCCAGAAAGGCGACGCGCGCGTCCCGGAACTCCTTGCATTCGATGGTGCAACCGGGGGTATCGTCCTTGGGATAGAAGAACAGCACGACGGGTTTATCCGAAAGGGAGGCAAGCGAGACCGGCCTCCCCTCATCCGTCGAAAGCGTGAAATCCGGCGCGGAATCTCCGGCATTGAGTACGGGCATAAATGGCTCCTTGGGTTCTGGATCCTGAATTTAATACTTTATCTGCATGAACGACTTGCAGCATATCCACACCGTAGAGAACGCCCGGGAAGCCGTAGACGCTTCCGAAAAGAACCCGGTATTCGTCTTCAAGCACAGCCCGAATTGCGGAGTCAGTTCCACGGCCATTCATGAATTCGAATCCTTCATGGCCGCAGAAGCCCAAGGGTTCCGATTTTACCAGGTCGACGTGATAGACTCGCGGGCGGCGTCGCTGGAACTTGAAGACGCGATGCGCGTGCGCCATGAATCGCCCCAGGTGCTGCTGATGTGGGAATCGGAATGCGTCTGGCATGCCAGCCACCGGGGCATCCGGCTGGGCGAATTGCGGCTCCAGGCCGAAGCCCTACGCAAAAAACTCTCCCTCTGAACCGCGCGTCCGGCCGACGGCGGCCTTAACGATGTTTTCAGCGTTATCAAGCGGTTAGTCCCCGGAGATCATTCTTATGAAATATTCGATGAACATGCTTTTATGGACCGACAGTGTCCTGGACGAGAAATACCTGCCGATTATGGAGCGGCTCAAGACAATGGGCTATGACGGGGTCGAAATCCCCATCTTCGATCCACAGCCGGACAAGTATGCGGCCCTGGGTAAAAGGCTCGACAGCCTAGGCCTGGAGCGCACGGCCGTAACCGTTTCGGGCGCGGACAACAATCCCATCAGCCCGGACGCGGACAACCGCAAGCGCGCGGTGGAATACCTGAAAAAGACCTTGGACTGCTGCGCGGCCGCGGGGTTCGAAATCCTGGTAGGTCCCTATTACGCCGCCCTGGGCCAATTCACGGGAACCGGGCCCACCCGGGATGAATGGAACCGGGGCGTGGAGACGCTCCGTCCCGTGGCCGAGTATGGGCGCATGCTGGGCGTGGGTCTGGCCTTGGAGCCGCTCAACCGTTTCGAGATCTATTTTCTCAACTCGGCCGCCGACGGCGCACGTTTCGCGAAGGAGATCGGAATCCCCGGCTGCGGTACCCTGTACGATACCTTCCACGCCAACATCGAGGAGAAAAGCGTCGCCAAGGCCCTGGAGGCGGCGGCCGAAACCTTGAAGCATGTGCATATCTCGGAAAACGACCGCAGCACTCCGGGATCCGGAGGCGTGAACTGGATCGAGACCTTCCAGGCGATCAAGGCTATCGGCTACGACGGTTGACTCGCCATCGAAGCCTTCGGAATCGTGATGCCGGTGCTGGTCGCGACCTCCAAGATCTGGCGACGCATGTATCAGGATGAGGAGCAATTGGCCCGGGACGGGCTGGCGTTCATGAAAAAGAGCTGCGCTATTTCCGCTTCTTCCTGAACATGGACAGGCTCTTGATGAAATCACTCAGGGACTCTTCCTTGAAATCCTTGAACTCGCCCGCATCGAAATAGACGCCGTGGCCGTTGGGGCAAGCCTCGTAATGGATGTGCGGCTGGAACTTGTCGGGAACGGTGGCCATCACCGTATCGCATTCCGGGCAGCGCACGTCTTCCAACTGGTCATACTCCGCGCCCAGGGCAACCGATCCCACGTCGATGGACTCGGCACCCTTCATCTTTTTCAATTCCTTGTGTTCGACGCCCTGGAACCAGATCCCTTTGCATTGGGTGCACCGGTCCACGGTGACGTTGTTGAAGTTGACTTCTTCCATTACCGAATCGCACTTGGGACAATCCATCCATCGCTCCGTGGGTTTTTCGGAAACGCCGCTCACGGGTCGCGTCCGGTTTCAGGCTATCGAGTCTTAAAATAGTTTTCTTTGCCGCCCAATATGCGGATTGGCCGGGTTCGGGCCCGGATTTGTGGAAAGCAGAAGCGAAAGAAGGGCCGAAGGCGGAAACGGGTTTCCCCGGACCGCGAATCCCTGGGTCGGGCTGTTACTGCCCCGCCCGGGCCGGCAACGGCGGAATCAGGACGAGGGGATCAGGCCGGGACGCGGTCGGAGAGCCACTCCAGGGCACCCAGGGTGCGGTACCAGGTATCGACGGCCCCGCTGGCATAAGCTTCCGCTTCCTCTTCGCTTCCTTCGCGGGCCGCAGCATGAATGCGCTTGGACAGTTGCTTTTTTTTCAGCAGGTAGGCGGGCACGTGGGGATTGGCCTTGACGGCATCCTTCAGCCAGGCATCGGCCTCGCGGCCGGGTCCCTGGCGGCGGAACATCCAGAGGGCGTGGGTGAACTTGATCTCGGGGGAGGTATCATTCCCGTAACAGTCGAGCAGGGCTCCCAGTTCATCGTCCCCGCCGGATTCCAGGAGGCATTGGAGCAGAATATAACGGACACCCTGATCGTCTGCCGGATTCAAGCGCATGAGATCACGCAGGTGTTCCAAGGCTTCATCGCGCTTTCCCAGGTCCCATAGGCATTCTGCAAGACCCAGGCGCGCGCGCATGTAAGGACGCGTTTCCATGATGCCCCAGAATTTCCCCATCGAATTGGCAAAAATGCCGGGGTCCAAGGCGCGCTTGCCCGCGTCCAGGCCTTTGCGGAACAGGGCCAGGGCCGCCGACTTGGTCTTAGCGTCTTCGGCCAGGATCACAAAGGCATCGGCGCAATCTTTGGAAAGGTCCAGGGCGCGGCGGGCCAGTTCCTGTTTATGGGTTCCCTGGGAGTTCCAGGCTTCATAAATGAGGCTCTGGGCCTCGTCCAGGGGATCCAGGGCAGCGGAGGGAGGGATTTCCCCGCTGGCGATCTTGCTGTCCAGAAACGCGTCGAGTTCCGCATCGGAAAGAAAATCCCTTCCGCCGAAAATCTGGTTGAGGCTGGCCATGACCTTTTCCAGGCCCACCGCCTCTTCCTTGGCGATGGGAAGTTCCAGGATCTCCTTTTCCATGTGGTTTGGAGCCGCCTCGGCTTTGCCGAACAACGATCTCAGGAGCATATCCCCATCCGGAGGCAAACCCGCAGGAACCTGGGAAGACGGCGTGGACCGGGCCTTGGAAGGGGTCTTTGCAGGGGCCCTGGAAGGGGCCTTGGAAGGGGCCTTGGAGATCGCGGAGGATTTTTTCCTCGGGGCGGATTTAGTCTTGGAGGGCCCAGGCTTGGCTGGTTTGATGGACTTGGCCTGGGCGGTTGGTTTTGACTTGGAGGTTTGTGCCTTGGATGGTTTAGCCTTGAAGTTATTGGCCCTGGTGGCTTTGGCCATAGGGGTTTTGCCCTTTGCGGATTTGGCGGGAACGGCTTTGGCCGGCTTTGCCTTTCTGGCAGGGATGGTCTTTTTCAAGGCGGAGCCTTTTGACGTGCTCGGCGTGCTCGGCTTTTTACCCGGTGACTTTCTTTTCATGGTCTCCCGCTTGGCCCCGACCCAGGGGTCTTCCGAAAAAAATTAGTAATCGAGGCGAGCGCAAGCGATCAAACGGACACCTATTTCCCGTCGGCGCCCGGGTTGTCCGTCCCGGTCCCCTGGGAAGCTTGGGCGTCCGTTGCCGCGACCAATTCCATGGAAAAGCCCTCTTCTCCGTCCTTGCGCAGGCGCAGCATGCGGGAAGGGACCGCCAAGCGGATGCCCGCCTTTTCGAATTCATCCCGGATGCCCAGATTGGCCTCATGCTGGATGTCCATATAGCGATTGAAGTCCGGGGTCTCGACCACGATGGACGTCTCGAAGCGCATCCCGGATTCGGTGAATTGCTTCAGATGGGATCGCTCGAAGGTGACGTCCGCGAAGCCGGCATATTGCGCCTTGATGAGGGCGGGAAGGGTGCGCAGGGTTTCCACGGGTGTATCGAGGTCTACATCCAGATTGAACACCACCCGGCGGCGATGCATGCGCTTGAAGT
The DNA here is from genome assembly GCA_030854955.1 of Fibrobacterota bacterium. Classification (GTDB taxonomy): domain Bacteria; phylum Fibrobacterota; class Fibrobacteria; order UBA11236; family UBA11236; genus Chersky-265. The sequence goes on from JALYSE010000023.1 coordinate 22,451, forward strand.
TTTGCACCCGGGAATCGGTCAGGTTCTTGTTGGAGAAGATGATCTGCTCGCCGTCCCCGCTCCTGAGTCGCGTGGTCTTGAGGCCGATGTGCTCCACTTCGCCCGTGAAGTTGTCCACCTTGATGACATGGCCCACTTCGAACGGCTGGTCGAAGAAGATGACGAAATACGAGAACAGGTCGCCGAGGATGGCCTGGGCCGCCAGGGCCACGGCGATGCCGGTGATGCCCAATCCCGCCACGAAGCCCGAGACCTTGATGCCGATATTGTCGAGCAGGAGGATTAAGCCCAGGATCCACACCAAGATTTTGACGAAGGTGATGATGCCGTTGAGATTCCTCTCCCGCGCCGCAGTGCGTTCGCTGCCATGCCGGCTCCAGTAGGAGTGGATGGCGTGGTTCACCACCGCCATCGCCATGCGGATGGCCAGCAGGGTCACCGCCACCGTGGCCAAGGTGCGTATGCCGGCCTGGAGGGACGCCTTCATGTGGAGGTCCCGCAGTCCGAGCCAGACGATAAGTACGTACAGAGCGGGGATGACGTTGTTTTCCAGAACGGTGATCAGAAGATCGTACCAGGTGGTGACCGTGGCCGCAAAGGCCTTGCGCAGGCGGCTGACAATCAAGACCTGGAACAGGCGCACCAGCATCACTCCGATTAGGATGCCCGCCAGGGTGATGAGGACATCGCGTACGGTGTTTCCGAGGATGCGGTAATCCAGGATTCGGGAAGTAGTGTCGGCGATTCCGTACATAAAAAGGGCGGAGGATTGGACCTCCGCCCGCAAAAAATAGTAAACGGCCGGGCCCGGCCCCGACGTTAATTCCGGATGGAGACCACGGCCGCTTCTCCCGGTCTCTTGGCTTCCGCGGTCGGCAGGCTGATCTCGGCGACGAGGGGCAGGTGATCCGAAGCCAGGCGAGTCAGGTGGGTTCGCGGCACCTCTACCTTCAGGGTCTTGAACTCGCTGCTGCAGAAGATATGGTCGATGCGGCTGACCGGATACCGTCCGGGAAAGGTGTTCCGCGAACGATGGCCTTCCGCGTTCTCCTGGGCCTCGTGGAGGCGGCCGGTCAGGGTCCGGTAGACGGTCGACGAGGGGAAGGCGTTGAAATCGCCGGACAGGATCACCGGATTGCCGCAGGATTCGCTTCCCAACCACTCCGCGCCTATCAATGCCTCAGCCTGTCGCTGGCGTTCCAGGGAGAACAGGCCCAGATGGGTGTTCATGAAATGGATCTCCGCGCCGTGGAAATCCACAAGCGCCCACATGGCACCGCGGACTTCGATGCTCCGGTCCGGCAGGGTGGGAAGTTTGCCCGCCTTGACCAGCCTCAGGGAATGCACACTCATGATGGCGTTTCCGTAGTCGTCCTGGAGCATGTTGAGCGCTGCGGGAAAATGATAGACTTCCTTGAGTTCGGTCGCAATGGCTCGGGCCTGGTCTCCGCGCTTGGACCCATAGCACTCCTGGAGGGCGATGATATCCGGCTCGTAATGGGCGATAACGCGGGCTATTCGCGCCGTGGACACCTTGCCGTCCATGCCTCCGCAGCCGTGAATATTGTAGGTCATCACGCGCAAGGTCTTTTCAGCCTCCCGTAGGCGCCGGGGATAGGCCATCACGGAAGAAGGTGTGCCCCGGACATGCATGGCCGCCTCCCGGATATGGCTATACCGGAGATAGGTGCCATGCTGCGGCAGGGGGGCGTTGACCGGGAACAGGCCGAAGGCATGAGTCTCCTCATAACCGGGACCTCCATGGCCGCCGTGCTCCCAGACAAAGCTGATGGGACGCCCTCGGGGTCGCCAGCCCGCAATGACGAAATCTCCCGAGTGGGGATGATGGCAGGAGCGCACCAGGTCGCGGCCGCACTCCTCGGGGAAGGGATGCATGGGTCCCAGGACCCGGGAGGAATCCCGGGGCAGTTCGAACTGCCCTTCGGGCGTCACCACCCTTGCCTTGTCCGGACCGTCGGGGAACATCACCATGGGGATGTTGGCCTTGTCCACCAGCCGCCGGGCGATGCCGTCGCGCTGGCCTGGTTCCGGGGGCTCTGACAGGTAGATGTGGCCATATGGACCTACGGCGATGACCACCGGGGACCCGGGCTCCACCGGGATCTCCGTAGGGATGCTGGATCCCGCGCGGCGCAGGAGATACCCTTCCAGGCGGTTGACGCTGTGCTGTTGGCTGCGGAGCATGCGCGGCGCGCGGCGCGTAGCCGAGGGAGACGCCGTGGGCGCTCCGAATACCTCGGAGATCGCATCCTCGAGGGGGCGGTGATTCTCCTTGGCATAGGGCATGGTCGTTTCCTGGCCATGATCGGAATAGATCCAGACGTCGTAGTCGCGCCGGAAGGATCGGTGAGCCGCGCGCCAGACGCGCTCGATGCAGTTGTCGATGCCGAGCAATGAGAAATGCGCGAACTTGGAAGAGGGGCCGCGCCGATGCGCCTGTTCATCGTAGCCGACAAAATTGACGTGCACGATGGGCAGGCCGCGGGCCACGTCCATGGAGGCCTGCACCGTGATCAGTTCCCTCAGCCCCACCACCACGAATACCCGGGACAAGACGAAGAGGAGCTCCTGGCGCACTTCGCCCCGGGCGATCGCACCCCGGATGGAGTCATAGAGGGCGACGATCACTTCCAGCACCATCATGCCGCCCAGGCGCAGGATGCTGTGGAAATTCCAGATCAGTACCGCCAGGATGCCGAGGGGATTGGCGTTCTTGAGGATGTCGGCGACCCCCATTCCGGAAGCGCAGAAATGTATCTCCTCCGCGCCACCGGAGAACATGTTGGAATAGGAGCTTCCGCCCTTGGTCAGCCCCTCCCCCAGTCCGCCCAGATGGTCTTCCATGCGCGAGGCGCACTCGGGGAGGATCAGCTTCATGAACCTTCCGTTTTCCCTTTCCTTATAGGCGAAAGCGGGGACTGCGCCTTTTACGCCGTAAAACAGCTCGGCCTGCGCGGCGGCGGTGGTGGACGGGATGCCTGAGTAGACGTCGTGGAGTCGGTAACCTTCGCGTTTCAGGAGCTTGTGCAGGAAAGGCATGCGCCCGCGCTTGATGGCTTTCTCCAGCTGGGACTTGGCGAGTCCGTCGATCTGGAGCAGCACCACGCCGCGCTTGTGATCGACCGTGGCGTTGGGAAGGCGCAACAGTCTCAGGGACCATTCGCTCCGACTCAGCCAACGCCTGATCTGCCGCATTCGCGATTCCAACACGTGAATCAAGTGGGCCCGCCTTCCATGTTTTCCGCACCCACCAGGGCCGTTCCGGCCGCATGGGCGATCGTCCCCAGCAGTTTCCATTCCGCGCCGATCAGGCGCAGGGCGGACTGCCATGACCCTTCCTCGGGAATGTCCCAAGCGGCCTTTTTCTTGATCACGGAACCGTAAACGGCCCTCAACTTCCCCGCAGAAGCCTCCAAGGACATGCTCCTAGCGGTCTTGCGCGCGTTTCGGGATAGGGTCTTGCGAGCTTCCTCGGAAAGATCCGCGAACCAGGCCAGGGCCGAGGTAAAGGTATCCTCATCTTCCACAGATAGCTTGCGGCCATTTATGCCGTCACGGACCACTTCGCGGACCCCGTTGGCGTCCACCGCCACGACCGGGGTGCCGGCGGCCATCGCCTCCACCAGCACAATGCCCTGGGTCTCGCTCTGGGAGGCGAAGGCGAACACGTCCATGGCGGCATAGGCGTTCACCAGGTTGCGGCCCTGGAGGATTCCGGCGAAGCGGACGCGTTCGAGAACGCCTTCGCTTCCGAAATGGGCCTTCATCTCCTCTTCCAACGGTCCCGAGCCTGCGACCAGGAACCAGGCATCCGGCCGCGACCGCAAGAGGGTCGCCACCGCCCGGGTCAGGAACATCAGGTTCTTCTCGGGGGCGAGTCTACCGATATGGCCGGTGACGAAGGCGTTCTCGGGAATGCCGGCCGCCTGCCGATAGTGTTTTCCCGACCTGCGTCCGAACCGTTCCATGTCCACTCCCGTGGACACCACGGTAATGGGCACGGTGACTCCGCGCTGCTCTAGGAGGGCCAATACCGATTGGCTGGGCGCGATGACATGGTCGCACAGGTTGGCGTAACCGGTGGAAAGATCGATCACGAATCGCTTGAGCGCGTCGGATTCGTTGGAGACGTAATGGGTGTATTCCTCGTAAAGGGTATGATGGGTGAAAACCAGCGGAATCCCGCGGCCGGAGGCGACCCTGAGGGCGGTATCCCCCAATAGAAAGGGATGATGCGCATGGATAAGATCCGGCTGGAACCGATCCAGGGGCTCCGAGAGGAGACCCGGGACCGGAAGCCGGACGGAGAAATCACTGCCGTTAAAGCGCTGTATGGCGGGCACCCGTACCACGTCCGTTTCCGTCTCGGGCATTCCCGGAAACTCCGGAGCCACTACCATCACGCTCAGGCCTTTTTTCCGTAACTCAGTGCTAAAGCTCTCCACCGATCTTGCGACGCCACCCACGTGTGGCAGGTAGGTGTTCGTCATCATTACTACGCGCATCGTTTCGGCTTTCCCCATAATTCCTTAAACCGCGAAGGGAGTCCCCCTCGGTTTAAATCAAAATAAACCCTTTTTGATTCGGACCAAGATATACCGTATCCGCCTTCGTAATACCTCATCCTGGCGCCTCAAAATACCCCCAGTTGGCGAATTTTCTATATTTTCGATGCCTGGCCCAGGGGATGAAGCGGTGCCGCCGGCCAAAGACAATCTTCCCCGATCGCCGGGGGAGCCCACGCAATCGGGGAGTGGATTTGGACAGCCTCATCACCGGTTCCATCGACGGTCATTTCTTCATGACTTGCCTCAGCATCATCATCATCGACCTCGTGCTTTCCGGGGATAACTCCGTGGTCATCGCCTTGGCCGTGCGCTCCTTGTCCCCGGACAAGCGCATGAAAGGCATCATTTTCGGCATCCTCGCGGCCGTGAGTCTGCGCGTAAGCTTCACCTGGTTCGCCTCCAACCTAATGCAGACCCCGTTTCTGAAGCTGGTGGGCGGCGCCCTCATCCTGTGGATCGCCGTGAAGCTGCTGGTTGAACAGGCCGGGGCCGAAGCCCCGGTCAAAAAGGCGGAGAGCTTGTGGCAATCTGTGTGGATCATCCTGGTGGCGGATGTCACTATGTCCCTGGACAATGTTCTGGCCGTAGCGGGGGTATCCGGGGGAAACGCCCTGCAACTCTGGATCTCCCTGGGGATCACCATCCCCATGATCGTCTTTTCGAGCACCCTCACCTCCAGGCTGATGGACCGGTATCCGATCATCCTCTACATGGGGGCTGCCATCCTCGGCAAGGTGGGGGGCGGCATGATCATCACCGATCCCGGGCTTGTCAGCTGGTTCAAATTGGATTCCCCGCTCTTCCGTTACGGGGTAGAAGCGTTCTGCATCGTGGGCGTCCTGGCCGTGGCCATGTGGCTCAAGCGCCGGATGGCTGTGGACGAAATCTCCTCGCCGCCATGACCCGCCGAGTCGAGTCCAAGTCGGTAAGGCCGGGCCAATCCCCGCCCCTGCCCTCCGCCTTTTTCGCCCGCCCCACCGTGGCGGTTGCCCGGGACCTGCTCGGCATGGTGTTGGTGCACCATTCCCCCCAAGGCTTGGCCGCGGGCCGCATCGTGGAAACGGAAGCCTATCTTCGCGACGATGCCGCATGCCACGCCTCCAGGGGCCTCACGCCCCGAACCCGGATCATGTTCGGACCTCCGGGCCGCGCATACCTTTATCTCATCTACGGGATGTACCATTGCTTCAACGTGGTCACCGCCCCCAATGGCACGGGCGAAGCCGTGCTCATCCGCGCCCTGGAGCCCCTGGAAGGCCTGCCCCTGATGGCCATGCGTCGGAGCCGCGGCAAACCGGGCGTCGCTCCGAAACCCGGTTCTCTTTGCAGCGGACCCGGCAAGCTCGTCATCGCCTTGGGCATCGGGATGTCCCAGAACGGGGCGGACCTGCGCAAGGGGGCGTTGCGAATCCTGCCTGCGGAAGCCTATCCCCGGCCGGAGGAGGCAAGCGCGGCCGACCGTAACATAAAGGTTACTACGCGGATCGGCATCACCCGGGACGCTCATCTCCCCCTCCGCTTCTACCCGGAGGGGAACCCCTTCATCTCCCGCAAATGAAGCAAAGGGGCCTTCGGGGCGAAGGGGCCTTCGGGGCGAAGGGGCCTTCGGGGCGAAGGGGCCTTCGAAGCGAAGGGGCGCTGTTTTATGTTTCGGCTTGGGGCTCTTTGGGACAGAGTACTTCGAGCAGCCAGGGCAGGACGGTGAACATCACCAATAGTCCCGAGCCGATGCCGAGGGTGGCCATGAAGCCGATGGTCTGCATGCCCTTGTGGCTGATGAAGCAAAGGCCCAGGAACCCGAACATGTTATTCAAGGTGCCGGTCAATACCGCCGACCCCGTGGTATGGAACAGCTCGCCGATGCGGCCCGCTCCCAGCTCCATGCGCCGGTGATACAGGTGGATCACCGAGTCCACGGACACGGAGAGGATGGTGGGTAGCACCACCAGGTTGAACATGCCGAGCTTGAGACCCAGGATGCCCATCAGCTTATAGGTCCAATAGGACGACAGGGCCACGAAACCGCAGCTGATGAAGACGCCGCGCCAGGTGCGCATGTCCAGCCAGGTGATGAGGATCAGGAACAGAAAGGTCACGACCGCTAGGCGCACGCCGTCGTTCTTGACCATCCTCACCACGTCCGCATAAATGAATCCGCTGGAGGCCACTCCCACGGGGCCATCAATGGAAGGGACCGTCCCGAAGCGTTCTTGGAACTTGCCGCTTTCCACCGCATCGCTCTCGCGCAATTGCCCGTAGAGGTACCCGAACTCGCCTTTGCGGCCGTCGGCTTCAGTGAGGAAGCGTTGGGCCCAATCCGGCAGTGAGTCGAATCCGAAGATCCCGGGATTGAGGTAACGTCGGAGCATTTCCAGATCGACCCGCGTCGAGCTGTCCACGCGATCCATGGCGCGGGCATCGAGAATCTTGGAAATTTCAACCATCACCTCGGTGCGTGCGGCCTGCTCTTTGTGCGCGGGCACAAAGGATTGGATGGTGGCGAAGCTCCTCATCATGCTGTCTGCGGGATTTCCGTAGCGGGACGCCAGGGAATCGTGCACGGATCGCATCTGCGCTTCGCTCGCTCCCAAGATGACGGATGGCGACGTGTTTCG
>JALYSE010000391.1 GCA_030854955.1 Fibrobacterota bacterium
CTATTTCTGCTTTGGTAAAATCGATGAAAGGGTTCTGACTGTTCGATTCACGTATCGTAATGGGAAAATTCGAATTTATGGCGCCGGATTTTGGCGAGAAGGGAAAGTGATATATGAAAAACAAAACAAAATACGCTAAGGCGCCGAAGGACGTTGCCCAAGCTATTTCCGCCTCAGAGCCCATTGAAAACTTCCTCCCGGGTCCTGATAAGCTTGTCTTTAACACACATTCCTAGACCTTAAATGCCATTTTTCGGATTAACCCCATGCATCTCGCAGGCGGTCGGACCGAAGAGCTGGATGATTTTTCTCCGTAGTGCGGACATGTTTGTCACCAATTCCCGGACGGGTTTTGTTTGTGTTCCCTCATAGAAATGCAGCACTCCCATTCCCTCCATGATTTGGAAGATCCACCGTAAAGTCGGGTTCTGCACCTCCTTGTCCAATTGGTTCGGCAACGTATCCCCGGTATCCGTAAGCCGCTTGCGCAAACTATACTGGGCCACATTGTACACCAGTAAACACAAAGTCATGACCATCATGAGCGATTCTATCCGGTGCTCCGATTTCAAAAAGACCGAGTCCACCATGAACCAAGGGTCTTTCAAAAACCGAAAGCCCCCTTCCACATTTTGTTGATTCTTATACTCCGTCAGCATGCGCTCACTCGTGAATCCCACCTTGTCCATGTCATTGGTTGCCAGGATGAAGCGTCCTTTGCGATTCAGGATCTCATCCACCGCGCTCTCATTTATCTCCAGCATCAAGTCCACCTTGTAGCCTTTGACACGCGGCTCCGCGCCCGCGGCCGGCTTTCCTTTTCCCTCATGCTTCAATATCGGAAGCACTTGGCAGGTTATATGATAAAGCGGATACTGCTTGGCCAATTTTCGCACTTCGTTCTCGGCATCCTTCTCGCATCCAAACTCCTTGTTCCCCAGATGCCAAATCTCTTTCTTGAGCAGGGCTTCTTTCTTCTCCAGGTTGCGTTCCAACGTCTTCTTCTCACGGACGTACGCCTGCTCGGAATAGACCAAGAGCCAGCGCTGCAAAATGCCGCCGTGCTGGGATTCGGCCTCCACGAATTTATAGCCATCTGCATGCTGATACCAGGCTATCTCCACATCCGGCTGGCTCACCCAGTCCCGCGCCGTTCCCACCGTTTCGGGAACGCGCGTGAGCCATAAGTAATCGGGTTTAGCCAATAGTTTATCGGCCGTGTACAGGGCGGAGTCGGCCACCCATTTGGTATCGGAGGAAATATCCAGCTGCTTCTGGAAGGCTTTGACCTTGCGTATCGTTTCATGAAAGCTCACTTTGTCCGAGCTGTTCCCGCTTAAGGCTTCCATCCAAATGGGCATATTGCTGGGGCCGTTGACCACCAGAGAAAGCACCGCCTGTTTCAGGTCCGGGCGGAAATCCTTGGAGTGCCCATGCTTCAGTTGAATGGTGGCGGGTTCGGGCGTATCGAGTTCGGAAGACTTGTATTCTCCGGTCACGCTTAGGCTGGTGGTATCCAGATGGTTGGTCTTTCCAAGCAAATTGTTTTCCATCGCGATTCCAAAAGCGACGGTACCAAACAAGTTGCTGGTGCCGTACTCTGAGATTTCATCCAGGGTGTGGCCCAAGGTATAGTCATTCAAATCGCTCGCTTGAACCGGTACTCCAAGAAGCCTCTCAACCGGTTTGCTTTCGAAGAATTGGGGCGTGAGGTAGAGGCGACGATTGGTAAATCCGAGTCCGTTTAAGATCATGGCGACCACGGCATGTCCGGGGCTGACGACTCGATTTTCGCGCACGCCCAAACAGGCATTGATACGCTCGGCGATTTTCAGATCTTTACATACCGAAGCGATTATCCCATGATGATCCATGGGAAATGTTTTGACATTATCACCGGCAACCTCGAGCATACGAACCCTTCGGAGAGGCAAGGAAACGGAATTGAATCCCGCGCACAGGGGAGAATTTAGGAGAAGGGTGCGAGCTAAAAATGGGATCCAAATGTGCAGTAGGATCAATATGTGCAGGTGTTTTGCGCGGTGGGATGTAGGATTCGGGGAAGTGGATGTGCTGGAAAAATCGGGCTAAGGGATTGATTTCGATCACGTTACGTGAAATTCAAGCGGAAGTATGAGGGCACAAGACCTAATTCCAAAAAATCGAGGCTAAGGTCCCTGGCAATGTGGGATTTGATGGGAAGTTCAAGGAACGATCCGTGGCCTTGGCCAAGGAAAGGAAAAACGTGGCCCAGGCAGCCCGGGAGCTGGAGATCAGCG
>JALYSE010000232.1 GCA_030854955.1 Fibrobacterota bacterium
CGAGAAGACAATGGACTTGCCGTCACGGGTCCAGTTGGCACAGGTGGAATTGGGGATGAGCAGTTTTTCTCCGGTGCCGTCGGTACTGACGACCCAGGTATCCCAGCGCTCGGGAAAATTGGCGTCGGTTTCGATGGTCCAATCGAGCTTGGAGCGTACGAAAATGACCTGACCCTTGGTGTGCGGCTTCGCGTCCGAGCCGTCGATGTTGGCGATGTAGATGTCATGGTTGCCGTCACGGGAGGTGGACCAGATGATTCTGCCTTTGAGTCCTTTGGTCACGGACTGGAGGGTGGCCGTCTCAGCCGCTTCGGGCGTTCCGGGTTTCCCCTTGGGCGGAGGGTCCGAGGCGAAACCGTCACAATGCCCGGGATCACCTGGACCCAGGGCGACTCCATCCGATCCTTTTTCGGCGGCAAGGAAGCGAAGTTCGTCTTCACCCACGAACGCAAAATGTACCTGGTGACCTATGAGAGCGGTGAAGCCCATGTCACCCGTATCGACCATGAAGATGAAGGCGTCAATGGGAAGCTCGGAGCCATCAATAGCCCGCTTTTCTCGTCGGACGGCAAAAAAATCCTGTTTGCTGGGACCACCCGAGGCAAACCCGCTTTCATCCTCGATGCCGTGCCCGGTAACGCTAACGCCATTCGCCTGCCCATCGATCCAAAGGCTCGCGTTACGGCCGATCCCCATTGGCGCTCCGACAGCGGCAAGACCTGGATCTATTTCGCCACCCTGCCCGGACTAGTCAATTACTCGGATAACTGCCAGCAGATATTAGGCAGCACCTACCGCATGGAAGTCCTGGCGGACGGATCCCTGGATTCTATCCGCACCACCGGAATTCCCGGGGCCTACCGCGGCGGAGTTTCCAAGGACGGCATGTGGACCGGAACCTCCTACGCCTCCTCGGCCATTTTCGACCGGGCGAACAAATCCACCATTGTTTTGGCGGGCGGCGAGCAGCAATGTAATCCCTCCATGAACCCGTTTCCCGTCGGAAGCAAGAACGTCGACTATATGATGATCCTGGCTTTCGGAGGCAAGCCTGCCTATAAGACCATCGACGGGAAGGAGATCATAGAGGAACTCCACGAAAACTTTTGGATCTACAACAGGAAGAATAGGATCGTCTGGCAGGCCAAGCGCCCGGATGAGGACTATTACCTGCGTTATGACAAGCCGGAATGGTCCACCCATCCGGAATATGCCACCGCCATCCTTCTGCAAAGGGAAACCGGCAAAGGCGATCTGTTCGTGATTCGCATCGGCGACCTCGCGAACGCGGAAGAAGGCGAACTGCACCAGGCCAAGGGTTATCTGAAAATAGGATCTGACGGATTCACCAGCGATTCGTATTCGCATCTTTGGGTGGCCCCTTAGGGCCGATGGTCGTCATCCTGACCGCCCGGGGCGAGGGCGTTCCATATCTTTCAAGGGAGCATTGAACATGGGAAAAGCATCCTTCATTGCCTGGCTGGGAAGGAACGGCGGCAAGGGCCTGCTGGTCCTGGCGGCCGCCGTACTCGTCGGCCGCGAGGTCCAGGGTCTCCGGAGCGTCCCCGGGGAGGACGCGGCCTTCTGGAACAATATCGGCGGTTGCGGCAGCAGCGGCGGAGGAGCCGCGGCGGGGGCCGGGAAATGGGTCGGCCGCGGGGTCAGCGGCGGCCTCGTCGATCTGGAACTGCTCACGAACCAGACCATCGGCGGGGATTACCTGTACTCCAACTTCGGACCCTCCTTCACCTTCCACACCCCCGCGTTTCCCACCTATACCCTCGGCCTGTCCATGGCCTTCAAGTCCAATGCCTTCGAGTATGAAGGCTACAAGGTGTCGGAAGATCTCACTTCCCGCCAGCCCCGCCATACCGGCGGCTTCGGCGACTTGGGTCTTTCCTTCAATCGCCTGCTCGGTAATGAAAATGAGCATTCCTTAGGACTCTCCGTCTCCCTGCCCACGGGACAACACGACATCAAACGCCTGCATTTCAAGGGCCAGAACATCGAAGAGGACGATGTGCGCTACATGAACCCGTTCGTTCAGCCCGGCTCGGGCCTGTACAACCTGGGGCTAAGCTACGAGTGGACCAAGACCAAGGATTGGGGCCTGCTGGTGTTCGGCGGCAGCTACACGTCGACCTGGGCCTGGGATAACCACGGCTGCCGGGACAAGCTCAATGACACTCCCAATAAAAAGTTCATCAGTTGCCAGGGGGCGAGTCCCTCCGTCTTGACCTGGAAAGTCTGGGAGCTCGAGCATCAGCGCAGCATCTGGAACAACCCGAATCCGAACTGGACCAACAGCTACGGCGCCCCGGGTACGGGAGCCACCGGTGCCGACGGTCTCAGCATGTTCGGGTATATCGGCCACAAGGAAGAGGCTTCCACCCAGAACGTGGGCATGACCCTGTCGATTCCCATGGCCCCCACTTATTATTTTGAATACGGTCCTGGTAGCAACGACAACCGCGTCAGCACGCGCATCCGCACCAACGATTACGTCCTGAAGCTGAGCGCGGGCCTGGAAATCACCAATCCGGATTTCCCCATCTATATCGGCGTGGGAGTTCCCTACAAGCTCAACGACATGGTGACGCGCGGCCGCTTGGTGGATCCCCAAAACTATGTGGGCACGGTAGGCATTCGCGGTACCTTCTTCTAGCGGAATCCCACCGCGGTTGCCCGCTTAAGGCTCACTCAAATGCAAATGAAAAAAGGACCCTTCACAGGGGCCTTATCCGTTCCAATTTGATCCGTCAATTCGCTATTTTGATCATTCCGCTTTATCGGCCCAGAGGGCCCAGTAACGCGGGCGTTTCTCCTTGAAGTAATCGTCCTCGGTGGCGCCGGTCCAGGTTCCGTCCAGGGGGGAAAGCACCAGGTAATGGACGTCTCCGACTTGGAAGGACTTCACATTGCCGCCCACCTTGGGGTCCTGCTCGTCCTTAACCTCGCTTCGGGCCATGCGTGGATTGTAATGGCCGATCAGGATTTCCGTGTCCGGATAAGAGCCTTGGACCACCTTGAGGACCTGGTATTTCATCACGTAGGCGTAACTGTAGAGGTCGTTGGCCGGTAAGGATCCGGGGATATTCAGGACCTTGGCGGTGATGACCAGTTCTCCTTCCACCGGGGGCTTGGCGGGGATGTTCGATCCGGCCGCTTGGGCTTCCGAAGGGGAAGAACCCGTTTTGTCCGGGTCGGCTTTTTCCGAGGCCTTTTTGTTGCATGCGGCGAGCGGGATCAAGAGCGCGAGAGTAAGGAGTAACCCTGGTTTGTTCATGACATTCATTCTAGAAATTTCCTGCATCAGGAGAGAAGACGGGAAGGCGGGAAGCGGCTAAGACCTCGGAGTCAGCCAATCCGCCGTTTCGGCGAATGAGGCGGGCACCTCCACCCAAAGCCATGGCCAATAGAATCCGGAAATATCGTTGCGGACGTTGGTGTATTTCACCACAGCCGGCCTCAGGACATCCAGATAGGTGGGTTCGCAGGCACTATCGGCCACGATTAGCATGGGCTTGGCCCCCTCTTCCATTTTGACCAGGGAGACCGAACTGCGGGTTCCGGGCGGGCTTCCGGCTTCGATTCCCGTGCCGGGGATTTCCTTGACCGTGACGCCGGTGTAGTGACTGGAGTTCGGATGAACCAGGATCCGACTTGGCTGAGCAGCGTGTCGATGTTGGGCGCGTTGGAATGTCTCGAGGCCATAAGGGCCTTCCACGCCTTCGATGGTGTCCACCTTGACCACCTTATCGGCATCGACGAGGACTTCCATAGGTACGTAGGGAAAGCAGAAGCAGTTGCGGCTGAGTTGGAAGCTGAACCTGCCGGGTTTGGTCTACTCCCATAGGGGACTATTCCTGGTTGTCCAGGCATCCCGTCGTGAAAAAGACGGAGAAAGTCAGCTTCAAAATGGCTTTGTGTGAAAAGCGTGCCGGTTTTACACTTTTGTTCGAGGCACTCCAGATGCAACTTTTAACTGCGATGCCCGTTGCTCAGGTGAGTAAAATAGTGGGGGAATCAGGTGATTAGCTGTGGCACATGTTGGACATGTCTCCAGCCTTCATATCCGAAGACGGAAACTCTTTTACGCGGATCGTTGCTATCCGGTATTTGTCAGGCTCCTGCTCTCTGGACTCCGGTCAGTTTGGCCGTGGACTGGAGGACGGAGGGCCTCCGCCGCCACCAAGCTAGGCAGGTAAATCCGGAACGTGGTGCCCTGACCCAACTCACTTTCCACGAAAATGTGGCCTCCGCTCTGCTTCACGATTCCATAGGCGGTGGAAAGACCCATGCCGGTCCCTTTTCCCATGCCCTTGGTGGTGAAGAACGGCTCGAAGATCTGGGACAGGGTTTTCGCGTCCATTCCCATGCCGGAGTCCTGGATGGTCAGAACCACGTAGGATCCCACCGCCATCGCATCGGTCGGGTTCTCGGCGATTCTCCGGAAAGCCAAGTATTCCGGTTTTTCCCGGACCTGCATGGTGCCGGATTGGATCCTCATCTTTCCGGAATCGGCGATAGCGTCCCGCACGTTGGAGGCCAAGTTCATCATTACGTTTTCCAACTGGGCCGGGTCACAACGGATCATGAGCGGATTGGGATCGAGGTGCAGGTCCAATCCAATCCTAAGCCCCAGGGTGCGCCGCAGAAGCGGTTCCAGGGAAAGGATTAGCGTGTTTAGGTCGATTACCTTCGGCTGCAGCATTTGCCGTCGGCTGAATGCCAGCAGCTCCTTGGTGAGACCGGCGGCGCGCGTTCCCGCTTTCTTGATTTCCAGCAGGCTTACCCGCAGCGGGTTATGCTCATCCAACATCCCCAACAGGAGTTCGCTGTATCCGTTGATGGCGGTAAGCAGATTGTTGAAATCGTGGGCCACGCCCCCGGCCAATCGTCCGATGGATTCCAGCTTCTGCAACTGCCGAATTTCCTCTTCCCTGAAGCGCAGTTCCCGATCCATCCGGTTCCGTTCCGTGACATCCTCAACCAAGGTCTCGATCACACCCTCCTCGTCGGTAAGGCCGCTGATGGAAAGGGTGATGGCCAGCCAGGCGGTTTTTCCGCCCGGCAGCTTCACCTCGATTTCGGGCCTTCTTATCTGTCCGTCACGCTTTAAATCCACCCGCCAATTTGCGGTACCCCCGGGGATGGGAAGCAGGGTCGTGATATCAATGCCCCGCTTGCTTGCGTCCCGGGGAAGGCCGAACATCTTCAGGAAGGACGGGTTCGCGTAGATCAACTTCCCATTGAGGTCGCTGCGGCAAATCCCTACGTGCAATCGGGTCAGCAAATCCTGAAGGCGCACATTCAGAAGCATCGAGCGTTTGTTTTCCCGTTTACGCTCCAGCGCGGTCCGCACAGCGGATGCGAGCAGGGAGAAATTTCTGGAAGATTTTACGACGTAATCGTCCACCCCGCTTTTCAGGGCCTTCACGGCGATTTCCTCGCTGCCGGTCGCGGTGAACATGATGACCGGACAGTCGGGCTGGCGCTGTTTGATTCGGGGGAGCACTTCCAGGCCGTTCGACCAGGTGAAATGGTGATCGATGATAGCGATATCGTAGCGCCCCTCGGCGAAGGCGGAAAGCAGTCCGTCCGCATCCAGGATTTCCGTGGCATCAAGCCCCGGGAAGTCGATACGCAAGGCCAGGAGCGTCATGGCGCGATCATCCGGATTCTCGTCGATTAACAGAACTCGGAGCGGCATGGCCATCTCAGGACCGTCCTTCTACCTAAGGAAGTCCCAACCAGAGCACACAGCTCGCCTTTCCTGGTGGAGCGGAAAGCGCTCACCTTCAACCTATCGATTATTTCTTCTTGGACCGTATCGGCGGATGTGATTGGATTCATGTTTTTCCTATCGGAAAGCTCAAATCGTAGTCCTCTATCCCGAAAGAGCATGGGGTAAGAAAATAGTAAAATGGCCTTGTGAATCAACAGAAATCAGCATTCGAAGTTTCAATTGATACTGATATTACCGATATTCTTGTTTTGTGATTGACTTCTCAACCCCGGGGTTTTGGATCACCATGACACGGGTCGGATTGCCTTTCCGGGCTGGATCGGCATCCCGGAGGTAACTTGTCAGATACGGTATGTTTTGGGGCGGATTATGTTATTTTCCTGATACTTAACAGGAGTCAGGCACCATGAAGACAGGCGTATTGATAGTCAATCTAGGCACACCGGACGCCCCTTCTCCAGGGAAGGTGCGACGCTACCTCCGAGAATTTCTGAGCGATCCCCGGGTCTTGGACATTTCCGCCCCCGGACGGTGGATGCTATTGAATTTTATTATCCTGCCCTTCCGTCCCCGCAAATCTGCCGAGGCCTATGAGAAAATCTGGACCGCCGCCGGCTCCCCTCTTCTTGAAAATACCCGCGTGTTCACCGAAAAGCTGAAGGCGTTGTTGCCGGAGGATCACGGAGTGGAATTCGCCATGCGCTACGGCAATCCATCCATTGAATCGAAGCTCGACGCCCTTTTGGCAAGGTCCCCGGAGCAATTAGTGATTCTGCCCATGTATCCCCAATATTCCTCCGCTTCTACCGGCTCAACATTGGAAAAGGTTTTTTCCATACTTGGAAAAAAATGGAATGTGCCACCCGTACGCATAGTCGGGCCGTTCTACGCGGACCCCGGATTCCTGGATGCCTGCGCCTCGCTCGGGCGGCCTTATCTCGACTCCTTGAGCCCCGATCATGTGTTGTTCAGCTATCACGGCCTGCCGGAACGGCAAATCCGCCGCGGGGAAAGCTATCAAGGCCACTGTCTCAGGTCCGATGATTCCTGCTGTGCCTCTATCTCCTGGAAAAACAATTATTGCTACCGCGCCCAATGTTTCGAAACATCCCGTCAATTGGCGCGCCGCCTGGGCCTGGCGCCTTCCCAATACACGATCTGCTTTCAATCCCGGCTGGGGCGCACTCCCTGGATCAAGCCTTATACGGATGTGGTGATTACCGATCTCGGACAAAAAGGCAAAAAAAAGCTGCTCGTCTTCGAGCCCTCTTTTACCGCCGATTGTCTCGAAACACTTGAAGAGATCTCAATTCGCGCCCAGGAAACCTTTCGCTTGGCGGGGGGACAGAAGCTAGTACTGGTCCCTTCGGTAAACAGTTCCGATGCCTGGGTCCGGGCCGCCCGCGACTTGGTCGCAAAAGCCTGAAGTCCCCGACGAGTCTTTCAAGTCGTGCCAGGCTTCCCAACTTGGCTTCCTCAATACCTCCTGGTATTTTACCACGGCCCGGTTTCCTTTTCCTTGACCGGGTCGAATAAAAAAAAGAATTTTAGTTGCCCAACCATTGACGGATATTTCGGACTGAGGTATCTTATCAATCCCCCGCAAGAAGGGGGGAACCGGCAGCCTTTGAGCTTCGGATGCTCTTTGAGAGAAGAATCAGGAACAAGCAGTAAATCACAG